>USRP01000047.1 GCA_900557185.1 uncultured Mycoplasmatota bacterium | reverse complement strand
CTACTAAAATTCATAAAAAGCTTGGTAAGATCGAAGATCTATGCTCTGAAAAAAAATATGTCCAGAGATGAAGTCATTGCCTGGGCAAAGAATTATGCTAAGGAACTGACTGTCAAAGACAATGACATCAATCAGGATACTATCATCCCCTTTGTCCCTACCAGAATCATCGATAAGGACGTTCAAAGAAAATTTAACTGCGGCTACCTTTTTCTTCAGAATATTTATTATCAGCTCCGCCTCGATAATATCTGCAGGAATATAAAAAACCGGCACCAGTTCAGCTATGATATCAATGCTGTTCTTTCTGATCTGATTTATTCAAGGATTCTATGTCCTTCTAGCAAGCGTTCTTCTTATGAGTTTTCTTCGACTCTGTTAGAAAAAACTAAATATGAGCTTCACGATGTTTATCGGGCTCTGTCTGTACTGGCAGAAGAATCTGACTATATTCAGTCTGAACTCTATAAAAACAGCCATTTTATAAAAACAAGAAATACCGGTGCATTATATTATGACTGCACTAATTACTATTTTGAAATTGAAGATGATGATGATTTCAGAAAATATGGTAAAAGCAAAGAAAATAGACCTAATCCAGTTGTAGGTATGGGACTTATGATGGATGGAGATGGTATTCCATTGGCTTTTGATCTATATGAAGGAAACAGGAACGAACAGACAACCTTGAAGCCTCTTGAAGAAAGAATTATCAAGGATTTTGAACTTTCAAAATTCATTTACTGCAGTGATGCCGGTCTTGCCTCTAAAACCAACAAGAAATTCAACAGCATACAGGATAGAGCATATATCATCACTCAGTCACTGAAGAAACTCAAAAAGGATGACAGGGAAGTTGCATTAAAACATAGCGGTTTCTATGAAATCGGTGTTGAAAACAGTCATAGGATCAATATTGATGAGATCGATTTCAGCGACGAGAAAAACCAAAACAGGATATTCTATAAGGAAATGCCCTTGGAGAGTCCTTTAGAGGAAAGACTTATCATTACATATTCACCTAAATATGCAAGCTATCAAAAGAAAATAAGAAACAGGCAGATCGAACGCGCAAGCAGGATGATAAATAAAAAAGGAAAATTGAAAAAGAACAGAAAGAATCCAAATGATCCTGCAAGATTTATTGAAAAACATACAACTGACAAAAACGGTGAAATCATAGAAGAATATTTTGCATTAAATCACGAAAAAATTCATGAAGAAGAGATGTATGATGGATTTTATGCCATTACTACAAATCTTGAAGATGACAATGTAAATGAGATCATCAAGGTTTCAGAAAGAAGATGGCAGATAGAGGAATGCTTCAGAATCATGAAAACAGATTTCAAAGCAAGACCGGTATATTTACAGAACAAAGAAAGAATCAAGGCGCATTTTCTCACATGTTTTATTTCATTGATCATTTATAGGCTATTGGCAGATAAACTGGAAAATAAATACACAGTAAATGAAATATTGAAAACACTAAGAGAAATGGAAGTGATAGATACCCAGTATAACGGTTATATACCAGCATATAAAAGAACACAGATAACGGATGAACTTCATCAGCTGTTCGGTTTTAGAACGGATTATGAGATAATTGGAAAGAAAAAAATGAGAAATATAATAAAAAATACGAAAATCAGATAATTTACGCATATTCAATACAAAAGAAAAAATCCAAAAAGCGCTGATATATTCAATGCTTTATGGATTTTTTTATATTTACAACTGTCAAAGACGGGATTTTGTCGTTAATTAATGATTATCCAAACACATTGACATATATCGGGAGTTTGACAGTCATAATTGAAAAAAATTCAAAAAGCATTGATAGATGCTTTATTTTTTTGTCAACTTTTTTGTTATTTTATATCGTATTTTTTCGTATCTTGTGTTATAATATTTATATATTTTGGAGGTCTTTTATGCGTATCAATATTTCTAAATCTAAAAATCATGAATTCATCTATATTATCAGGGACATTTATAATAACGGTTCCCGTACTACTAAAATTCATAAAAAGCTTGGTAAGATCGAAGATCTATGCTCTGAAAAAAA
>USRP01000046.1 GCA_900557185.1 uncultured Mycoplasmatota bacterium | reverse complement strand
TTATTTATATGTTGTTAGACATTATTCATTACATTTGTTTGCTTTTTTCTTTATTATTTAATTCTAAAAAGTTAAAATGCTCATCAATAAATTGTCTAAACGATAAAATTGTCTCATAGTATTTTTTTATTAATGGTATCGTATTATTAGTTATTAGATTTGTATTATTTTTAATTAAATTTATAAATTCTTCGTCCGTAAAAGTTTTAATTTGATTATTGTAGATTATAACTATATTTCCTGTTTCTTCATAATTTGAGTTTCTTTCTTTTATTAATTCAAAATTATTCTCTAATTCTAAACAATGTAATAAAAAATGGCAATATGTTTTTACAAAGTCTAGTTTTTTTAATTTTACTGGAATTGTATATTTTTCTTTTAAGAATTCTGTGTATACTTGCGTGTTGTTTTTTAATTTTTCATTTAAATACAATATTCTTAATAAATGATATCTGTGTAATCCGTTTTCTGCAATGAAAAGTTTATTATTATCTAATTCTGTTACTAGAATATATTCTTTAGTAAATGATCTTTCTAAATTTGGAATAATATCATAAGTTGTATATTCTAGCATGCCAGCACTTCTTGCTGTATAAGAGTTCTCTTTTTCGTTATTATTTTTAGGAAAATATTGTTCTAAATTATCTAAAATATTATTTTTGTTTATCATACTATCTTGGTGTCCAACTATATCTGCGATGCTTACTTTGCTATATATATAATCTTTATATATTCCATAATAATATGCTAATGGATTTATATCTTTTATTGATAATACTTTTGATTCTATACTATGTTTTATTAATTCTTTGTCTATTTGATTTGAAATCATAAATTTCTCAATATTATCTACTAACTTTTTGTTCATAAAACTATACCTCGTTATTAGTGTAGCACATTTATAGCAAAAGAAAAAGACGATTTTAATCGTCTTTTATTATTCAACTACTTCTGAAACTACTCCTGCACCAACTGTTCTTCCACCTTCACGGATTGAGAATTGAGTTCCTTGTTCAAGAGCAATTGGGTGAATTAATTCTACAGTCATGTTAACATTGTCACCAGGCATAACCATTTCTACACCTTCTGGTAATTCAATTACACCAGTAACGTCTGTTGTTCTAAAGTAGAATTGAGGACGGTAGTTTGCGAAGAATGGAGTATGACGTCCACCTTCTTCTTTAGATAATACATATACTTCAGCTTTGAATTTTTTATGAGGAGTAACTGAACCTGGTTTAGCTAATACTTGTCCACGTTCAACTTCTTCTCTAGAGATTCCACGAAGTAATACTCCAGCGTTATCTCCAGCTTCAGCATAGTCTAAAGATTTTTTGAACATTTCAATTCCTGTAACAACTGTTTTCTTAGTTGGTTTAATACCAACGATTTCAACTTCGTCGTTAAGATTTAATTTACCACGTTCAACACGTCCTGTAACAACAGTTCCACGTCCTGTAATTGTGAATACATCTTCAATACTCATTAAGAATGGTTTTTCAGTATCACGTTCAGGTGTTGGAATCCATTCATCAACAGCATCCATAAGTTCTTTAATTTTTTCAACATACTTAGGATCTCCTTCAAGAGCTTTAAGTGCAGAACCTGTGATGATTGGAGTTTCATCTCCTTCAAATCCATATTCATTAAGTAGGTCTCTAACTTCCATTTCTACTAATTCAAGTAGTTCTGGATCATCTACCATATCACATTTGTTTAAGAATACTACCATTCTAGGTACTCCAACTTGACGTGATAGTAAGATGTGTTCTCTTGTTTGAGCCATTGGACCATCTGTAGCTGCGATTACTAGAATAGCTCCATCCATTTGAGCTGCTCCAGTGATCATGTTTTTAACATAGTCAGCATGCCCTGGACAGTCTACGTGAGCATAATGACGTTTTTCAGTTTCATACTCAACGTGTGCAGTATTGATTGTAATACCACGTTCTCTTTCTTCTGGTGCTTTATCAATGTTTGCATAGTCTACGAATTTATTTGCTGTTCCTCCTTGTTCTGCTAAAACTTTAGTAATTGCAGCAGTTAAGGTTGTTTTACCGTGGTCTACGTGACCAATTGTACCAATATTAACGTGTGGTTTATTACGGTTAAATTTTTCTTTTGCCATATTAACAATTTCCTCCTTTTTTTATTTCTATTTTATTGTACCTAACAATTGAAATTTTTTCAACTGTTTATACCATTTTTTTAATTAATTGCCACTTTTTTTGATAATTTCTTCGGCAATACTTTTTGGTACTTCTTCATAATGATCTGGTACCATTTGGAAGGTTCCACGTCCTTGAGTGTTTGATCTTATGCTTGTTGCATAACCAAACATTTCTGAAAGTGGTACCATTGCGGAAAACTTAATTGAGTTTCCACGTGATTCTTGAGAAAGAGGTTTTCCTCTTCTTCCAGTTATGTCTCCCATAACGTTACCAAAATATTCTTCTGGTACAACGATGTCTACTTTCATGATTGGTTCTAGGATAACTGGTTTACATTTGTTTTTAGCTTCTTTTAATGCTAGTGAAGCTGCTACTTTAAAGGCCATTTCACTTGAGTCTACATCGTGATATGAACCATCATAAAGTGTTGCTTTAACATCGATCATTGGGAATCCTGCTAGTACTCCAGTTTGAAGAGCTTCTTGAAGTCCTTTATCTACTACTGGAATATATTCACGAGGTACTACCCCACCAACTATTTGATCAACAAATTCATAACCTTTATCATGATTTGGTTCAAATTTAATCCAAACATGTCCATATTGTCCACGTCCACCAGATTG
>USRP01000045.1 GCA_900557185.1 uncultured Mycoplasmatota bacterium | reverse complement strand
TTATCATAGCGCACTCCATTAACATAAAACTGATAAATACCATGTGCTGTCATATATACACGTGCCTTTTTAATTGCTTTTTTTGATTCAAAAGGGATTCGAATATATTTAGATGGTCTAAATTCAGCAAAATCTCTTTCTCTATCTAAATTTGTATTAGAAGCAACAGATTCCCGGTCCATCTGTTTTCCTTCCAAACTTTAAGGTGTTGGTTCCTGTTCTGGTTCAATCCAGCTAGCTTCAAACGGTATATTTAAACGCCCAGTTTCAAAATAAGTTTCATAATAAGCTTTATGATCATAGTTATCCCAAACATTAAGTTTAATTATATATCTAACCATTGGTTTAGGAATAAATCCTTTTACAATATTTTCAATACTACTATTACTTTCAACTTTTCCGGTATCAATCACTAATTTATTTTCATCAAATATTTGAATTTGATAGGCTTTTTGAAAAACATTACTTTCAAAACTTTCTAGTTTCCATGCAAAACGTGGCTTGTAACTATCAATTCCAATTGGCTCTATTAAATTTTCAACTGTTATTTCTTTAATAACCAAATTATCTTCCATTTTGTCTTTCTCCTTATTTTTGATTATTATCCTTCAGGCTATAAATTAAATAATCTAAACAATCAATTTTCTTTTGTTCATGATGTAATTTTTCCAATAAATGACATCTTTCAATTTTTAAAAGATGAATAGCATTTTTTAAATTATCATTCTTTAAATTTTCAATAACATCTTCAACCTGTTTACACCCAATTTCTAATAAACAAGACTTTATTTCATTTTCATCTAATTGATTTTTCATCACACCAGCCCTCCTTAATTATTATGTGTCGGTTCGGAAACTATTTTTGTTGATTTTATCATAATTTTTCCAGCCGACCTTTTTTCTTCCCCTCCAACTTTTTTTGCTTTTTTTCTAAAAAACACTTGACTTTTTTGAATGATTCGGGCGACGCTTCGCGTCGCTTTGTGTTTAGTCAAAGTGACTTGTTGGAGGTGTTAGCTATGTTAGTCTCTTTGACCAATCGTTTGTCGTATATCAATTTCATCAGTGATTTTTTCACCAGTAACGAATTGATCTTTTCTTATCGTATTCAAGACGTTACTTTCCGTAAGGCTCTTTTTAAAATGTTGACCCTCGATGTTGATCCTATTATTCCTTTTATGGAATCTTTTTATTCTAATACCGGCAGACCTGCTTTGTTTCAGATGGAGATCCTTCGTTCCTTTATCCTTAGATCTCATTTTGGCTGCTTTTCTATCAAAAAATGGGTCCAGACTCTTAAAAACGATCATCTTTTAGCCGCTATCTGTGGTTTTCATCCTCATCATATCCCTAATTTTTCTTCTTTCTATGATTTCATCAATCGTTTCTACTTTGATGATGTCCATAAGGGTGATTATGTCCTGGAACCTAACCATTTTTCCACTGATAATCATAAAAAACCTAAACATCATCAAAAGCTGGAAAACTATGAACCTACTGATACTGCCTCTCTTTATGAAAAATATAAAGATAATATCGATCATGCTGCTTCTTTACCTGAATTTGCTTTTCTTAAGTTCTTTGACCAACTTGCTGTCAACTTCTCTTTAAAGAACAACTTGATCAATCAAAATTGTACTGTAGCTGGTGATGGGTCTTCTCTTCATACCCATTCCAACCCTTATGGAACCAAAATTGATGATGACCATAGAAGATATTCCGATATTGATGCTGATATTGGTTGGGATAGTGATCTTGATCAATTCTACTTCGGTTACACCGAGTATAATATCTCTTATATTAATCACGATCTCAATATCGATCTTCCTCTTTTTCTTACGCTTCAAAAAGCGTCTGTTCATGATGCCCTGACATCCATAAATGCACTGGCTCAGTTCAAGTCGGTAAATACTTCCCTTAGTGTTGCTCATTACTGCCTCGACTCAGCCAGTGATAATTATCCAACACATCGTCTTGCCTATTCTCTTGATATCATTCCTCTCATTGATATCAATAAGAGAAGATCTGGACAGAATGTGTATGAACCTTTTTCTCACATATCTGATAATGGCAGACCTGTCTGTCAGGCTGGTTTTGAAACCATCTCTGATGGTTATGACAGGAAAAGATGTCGCCATAAATTCAGATGTCCATTTGCACAACGTAAAGGTGATAATCCTTGTTCTAGGAAAGATCAATGTTCTAAGTCGCCTTATGGTCGTGTCTTTTATATCAAATCCGAAGATGATATAAGGTTATTTGGTCCTATTCCATACAAAAGTGAACTATGGAAGAAAATCTATAAAGATAGATCATGTACTGAAAGAATCAATACACGTATTCTTAATGACTATGGGATGAAAGATTGCACGATGCATGGGAGAAAAAGAAACTTTTTCACTCTGATCATGATTGGTATCAACATTCATCTTGATGCATTCAACAAAATTAATGAAATTTGATAACATACTTTTTTAAAAAATGCTCAAATTTAGATGTTTTCATGCACCCTTTTTTATGCCTGATCTCAACATCGGTCATTTTTTATTTACTCCTTTAACTAACAACATCATCAATCGTAATATGAACAGGTTATTTTTTAGGATTTACATAACGGTTTTCGAACCTACTCCATCTATTTTAACATAGCTAGACTATTTTTTTTGATATTTCTGTAATTTTTTTGGACATTCAGGCTCGTAGTGACCATAAAGTGATGTAGTTGCTACCGCAAAAATTGCCGCAAAATTTACAAGACCGAATAATACTTTTAACATTTTAGTTTTCATATAATTCCTCCTGATAGATAGCTAAATTATTTTTGATTTCATGAAGTTAAACCACTTTATCCCAATTAGCTCAACTTAATAATTATGTATTAGGGGGTCACAAATTATTTTTTGCTATCTAATAGAATTTACAATACGCTTTTATTGGACAAC
>USRP01000044.1 GCA_900557185.1 uncultured Mycoplasmatota bacterium | reverse complement strand
TTCCATATGCTTCATAATATTTTTCCATAAATGGAATATATGTATTTATATCATTGTTAATAGTAAAATAAAGATAACCAAAAAGGTTGGTATAATAATTACCAGTTTCGGTAATGAAAAACTATCCTAAGGTTATCTTTTTTGATAGAATCTTCTGTATTCAAATACAGGAGATTATTATGGAAAGAAATATTATAGGAGATTTATTAATTTTGAAACAAATGAATATTAAACCAAACTTTAGCGAACTTGCCAGAATCTACGATATGGATAGACATACAGTAGCTAAATACTGGCGTGAAGGAGGAATAAAAAAAGTGGAACGTAAACCTAGAAAAAGTATTCTGGATAAATATAGCGATGAAATCACTAGATTGTTTGAGAAGCCTGGTGTTCATAAACGTGCTGCATATGAGTATCTTCTAGACAGGTATGGTGAGGACAATATCGGAACTTACAATAATTTTAAATATTACACTTGGAAACGTGATATGAAGCCACAAAAAACTGTCAAGCCTCATGTCAGATATGAAACAAGGCCTGGCCAACAATTGCAGGTAGACTGGAAAGAAAATCTTAGAATGACGACCATTCATGGTGAAGTCATAGAATTCAATCTCATGACATCTACACTTGGCTATTCACGTGAACATATATTTGTCTATACCAAAGGAAAAACAACTGAAGACTTCCTTAGATGCATCATCGATACCTTATACAGGCTTGGAGGAACCCCTGAACATATACTTACTGACAATATGACAGCTGTAGTGAGCATTACTAATGGCTCTAAAAGAAAGCATCAGAAAATCAGAGCCTTTGAAAAGGATAGCGGCATGAAGATAAGGCTATGCAAAACAAGAAGTCCACAGACAAAAGGAAAAGATGAATCAGCCAACAGATTCATTTCCTGGCTGAATGCATATGATGGCGAGATTGAAAATGAAGAAGAACTTATCCATCTTATTGAAAAGATCAATAGACGAGTCAATAACACCATCAATCAGACAACGAATATGCCGCCGCATGTTCTCTTTGAAAAAGAAAAGGAATATCTCAGACCCTTACCAAACAAAGTGATGCTCGATAGCTATGTAGATAATGTCATTACGCAGATAGTGCCACCAACACTACTGGTTACCTACAATGGATCTGGATATTCCGTTCCTACAAAGTTTATCAACAAAAGAGTCAAGCTAGTACCAATTGAAAATAAACTTTATGTATATTTTAACACAGAACTTGTGACAGTACATCAAATAAACAAAAATAAATTCAACTACAAACACGATCATTATCAGGAGGCACTGCATCATACAATCTGCAACAAGGATATAGATATCGATGCAATTGCAGAAGAAAATTTAAAACTGCTTGAAAGGATAGGTAAATAAGGATGGCAACAAACTATAACAGGCTCATGAACAATCTGGAAACATTGAAGCTCGATCGCATAAGAGAATATTTAGATACATATATAAGCATGGTAAATGAAGGAAAGAAGGATATGGTGGAAGCACTATATGAACTGACTAATTTTGAAATGGAACTTAGGAATGAACGAGCGATGAACGCATGCGTGAAGGTGGCCAATTTCCCATATATAAAAACATTTGAGGATTTTGATTTTTCATATCAGCCTTCGATCAGCAAGGAGCAGATACTTGATTTTAGAAATCTCAGATTTATGGAAAAAACAGAAAATATTCTTCTCATTGGAACCCCAGGTGTAGGAAAAACACATCTGGCGACATCAATTGGAATAGAAGCAGCGAAAAACAGAAACAGTACATATTTCATAAACTGCAATGATCTCATCCTACAGCTAAAAAGAGCCCATCTAGAAAACAGACTAGAAACACGATTGAAATTCTTTGCAAAATATAAGCTACTTATCATAGATGAGGTAGGGTTTCTTCCGCTGGATAGCGAATCATCGAATCTTCTTTTTCAATTGATAACAAAAAGGTATGAGAAACATTCAACAATCATAACAACCAACAAATCACTGTCACGATGGGGAGAGGTTTTTGGTGATAATGTATTAGCGAATGCAATCTTAGACAGACTTATTCATCATTCACATATCATAAATATCACAGGAAGGTCATATCGAACAAAGGATAAGATATCCATGGATAGGTTACACTAAATTGGACAGTTTCTAAGAGAACTGTTACAATTTAGAAAGTAAAAGTGAGGTAAACTAAAATGGCAAGAGAAAGAAGAACCTATAGTGATGAATTTAAACAAAAAATTGTAGAATTATATAATAGTGGTAAACCTAGAGCTGAATTGATTCGTGAATATGAATTAACTCCTTCTGCTCTATCTTCATGGATTAATAAGTTTAACTCTACCGGTTCATTTAATATCGAAGATAATCGCAGCGATGCAGAAAAAGAACTTATTAAACTTCGTAAAGAAAATCAGCGATTAAAAATGGAAAATGATATTTTAAAGCAGGCAGCGCTGATTATGGGACGAAAATAAATATTATCATTTCCAACGCAGATAAATATCCAATCAGCGCTATGTGCAAATTATTAGATATACCTAGATCGTCGTTATATTATAATCGCAATAATAATTTAAAAAAGAAAAAATCCAATGATCATGATTTAACTGATTTAATAAAAGAAATATTTAAAAATAGTCGAAACAATTATGGTTCAAGGAAGATCAAAGTGGAATTAGCCAAGCGCGGCCATATCGTCAGCAGAAGAAGAATCAGACGTATCATGAAGAAAAATGGCCTGGTATCCAGCTATACAGTAAAGCAGTATAAACTACACAAAACAAAATGTAATAATGACAGTATAGATAATAAGCTTAATCGGAATTTTAAACAGGAAAAAAGAATGAAAGTAGTTGTCAGTGATCTGACATATGTTAATGTAGGTGGCAAATGGAATTATATATGTCTTATGTTAGACTTGTATAACAGAGAGATTGTAGGATATGCAGCTGGAAAAAATAAAAATGCCGAACTGGTTGAAAAGGCACTTTATTCAATAAAATATGATTTAAGTAAGATAGAATTGTTTCATTCGGATCGCGGAAGTGAATTTAAAAATGAAGAAATTGAAAAAGCACTAAAAACATTTAATATAACCAGATCACTAAGTACAAAAGGATGTCCGTATGATAATGCGGTAGCTGAAGCAACATATAAAATTATAAAAACGGAATTTGCATTTAATAAAAGGTTTGATAGTTTAGAAGAGCTGGAACTGGAATTATTTGATTATGTAAACTGGTATAATAATATCAGGATACATGGTTCACTTGATTATAAAACACCTGTTGAATTTAGAATGTTCTCATAGAAATTGTCCAAAAAAGTGTTGACAATCCAAGATCAATAGACGAGTCAATAACACCATCAATCAGACAACGAATATGCCGCCGC
>USRP01000043.1 GCA_900557185.1 uncultured Mycoplasmatota bacterium | reverse complement strand
GTGTATTGTTATGAAGAAAAATGTATTCTCACCTATTAAAACAAACGCAATGATTGCTTTTGTTTTTGATAGCGGAAAAATCAGCAGTAGTTTCTATGGTGATGCCGTTTTTGAAAGCATTATAAAGGGCAAGGAAATAGTGGCCAATAGCAAGAAAATTGTCTTTTCCGTGGGCGATATTTTTGATAAAAGTATTTATGATGATATTACGCCATATATAGTCCGTGATGAGCTGTGTACTATACCAAGAGAGCAAGAAAAATATGAGGGTATCTTATATGCTGTTTTAATGGAAGACATTGATGAGGCAATTGCAATTGCTAATCAATCTAGTTATGGATTATGTGGTTGTGTTATTTCAGAAAATCAAAAGACATGTTACTATGTTGCTGAGAGAATGGAATGTGGTGGCATGGTCATTAATGGTGCTTCTTTCTTTAGACCATTTGAAATGCCATTTGGTGGTTGGAAACATTCTGGTATCGGAAATGAAGGTGTTATGTCAACACTTCATGAAATGTCTAGAACAAAGACCATTGTACTTAAAAATATTTTATAAGGAACTGTTGAGGGTTCTTCCGATAGTTTGTTTGAAACTATCCATAAAGTAGGTTGAAATATACCTGCTTTTTCATATGAGATTTGATAATATGGATATGATACGGAGGTAAACATGTACGAAGTAAATGCTTATTATCAAGAAAAGTATAAAATCATAGATAAAAAAGAAACTGTGTTTAAGGGGCAAAAAGCTTTGGTATTAGATATAGACTCAGAAGTAAAAGAATGTAAATGTCCTCAATGTGGAACATTATGTAAAACAAGTAATATAGGAACTTACTTTAGAGATGTAGAAGATGTACCATATAATTTTGAATCTATATGGTTACATATTCATGTCCATAAATATATATGCACAAATGAAATGTGCCCAAAAAAATATTTTGATGAAATATTACCATTTGCTAGAAAAAATAAAGTTAAAACAGATAATTTTATTCAATTTATATTAACATTATCCATATTTTTGAGTTCTACTGCAACATCATTAATATTATCTCTATTAGGTACAACTACAAGTGCAGATGTAGTAGATAATATCATTAAGAAAATAGTTATCAGAGATCCTGTTGATGTAGAACAAATAGGTGTGGATGATGTGGCTATAAGAAAAGGACAAACCTATGCAACAGCAATATATGATTTGAACGACCATCATCTAATTACATTATTAGATGGAAGGGATGCAACCTCATTTGAAAACTGGTTAAAAAAACACCCAAAAGTAAAAACAATTGCTAGAGATCGGGCGAGTGCTTATGCTGTAGCAATCAACAAGGTATTACCAGAGTGTATCCAAGTTGCAGATCGATTTCATTTATTTCAGAATTTGATAGAACAATTAAAAGAAGTATTCTATTCCCAAATACCAGAGAAGATATTTATAAAAGATGGAAAAATTTTAGAAGAACCAGTAAAAAAAGTAGCAAAGGAATTAAGGAATATAGATATTAATCAATTAAATTCATTCCATTACGATAATACGATTCCAATAGATGAGAATGGCAATGAAATAAAGTTTGATAATAAAAGAAGAGATTTTGATTCGAAACAATATCAAGAGCAAAAACAACGACGAATTGAGAAAAAAGAAAAGATAATAGAATTAAGAAAACGTCTAGAATACAGTAATTGTCATGAAACAAAAGAGCTTGCCAAAGAATTTCGTATATCATATGCATCCTTATTAAAATATTCAAAAATGACAGAAGAAGAAGTAGAATGTATCGATAAAATAAACGAATATAAGAAAAGTAAAAGTAAGATGGATGATTATAGTAATATGATTTATAAAATGTTAAAGGATGGTGTTTCACAAGAATATATCTTTGCCTATGTAAAACTGAAAGGATGTGAAGCATCGGATAGATATCTATTAGATTATATCAATTTAGTAGCAAAGAACAATGGTTTTGATTATAAAAATAGAATTACATTTGTAAAAATGGAATATCCATCCGATGTAACAGTGATTACAAGATATGACTTATTAAAATATTTACTTACACTAGATGAAAAAAAAGAAAAAGATTTAAAAATAAAAGAAAATATAGACATAATATATGAAAAATATCCCATTGCAAAACAAATTCAAATAATATTTAAAGATTTTCATGATGTGATATTTGGTGCAGTTCCTGATAATCTGGATGTCTTTATAGAACTATATCAAGATACGGTTCCAACATTTTGTAATGGACTAAAAAAAGATATTGCACCCGTAAAAAACGCAATATCTCTTGAAATAAATTCAGGATTTGTTGAAGGTAACAACAACAAATTCAAACTTATCAAACGTATTGTATACGGAAAATCAAAATTATGCAACCTTTTAAGAAGAAGTTTTATAGGATTTATGTCAACTTTAGATGATTTTGATATTTCAATAATGGTAGAAGATATTTTAAATTCATAAAAAGTAGGTATATTTCAACCTACTTTATAGATAGTTTCAAACAAACTATCGGAAGAACCCTTATCTCGAACTCTTTTTTTTACAATATTTTCTAATTTTACAATTAGAACAATCAGGTTTAATAGCTTTACAATGATATCTTCCAAATAAAACTAGTTGATGATGAAGTTTTGATAGTTTTTCTTGTGGAATACATTTGTTCAACTTTTTTTCCACAGTATAAACATCATCATCATGGTTAGATATTCCAAATCTTTCACTAACTCTTTTTACATGCGTATCTACAGCAATACAAGGAACATTAAATAAATTGCTTAAAACCACATTTGTTGTTTTTCTCCCAACACCAGACAAACTTTCTAAATATTTCCTGTTGTTAGGTACTTTTCCTTGATAATCGTTGCATAATTTTTTAGCAATTTCAATGACATTTTTTGCCTTTTTATTATATGTACCTATTGGCATAATTATTTTTTTTATATCATCAATATCTGCTTTTGCAAGTTCATCTATTGTTTGTTATTTTTTAAATAATATCCCATATTTCTTCTTGTAGCAATAGAATAATCAGACTTTAAAGCTTCAAGTTTTCTCCTGAGATAAGATATATAAGTCCATACGGTGCTGATATCAGAATCAGATTCACTGTCCCAGATTTTCTCCATAAAATGTTCTGCCGAAATAACCTGGGTTTTATTATTCATGAACATCAGCATCATCTGATATTCCTTATTAGTAAGAAGAAATGAACCTGAAGGAGAAGATAATTCACATGTAGTTGTGTTGAGCGAAATATTTCCAAGTGTAATAACATTATCTTGTTGTTTTTCAGAGCGTGTAAGTACACGGATTCTTGCAAGCAGTTCCCTTGTGTCAAATGGTTTGGTAAGATAATCGTTAGCACCATTATCAAGCCCTTCTACTTTATCATCTATTTCAGTCTTTGCAGTAAGCATAAGAACCGGAATGTTGCTGCCGCGTTTTCTTAAATTCTTTAAAGCTGTAATTCCATCCATTACCGGCATCATAATATCCATAATTACAGCATCATATATATC
>USRP01000042.1 GCA_900557185.1 uncultured Mycoplasmatota bacterium | reverse complement strand
GAAAAACATTAAGAGGATACGTTTCCGTAAGAGAATACGAAGAACTATGCAGATGTTGATTAGCGAATTATATTAGCTGATTATTTTCAAATTAAATTAGTTATTTTTGAAGAAGATTTTTATAAATTAATTATGATAGTCAAATTATTTTAACTATTATATTTAAATTATTTTATTATAAATATTATTAAAACAGCCTGATTAATATTTTTAATAATATCAATCAGACTGTTTTTTACTATACCTCTACATCAATATCCAGTATTGATGTAGGATCTTTATCATCACCAGATATCTTTTTTATACTTCTGGCTATTTCATCAAGATTTATTTGGATATCTTTTAATATTGCATATAGATAATCTTCAAAGCATTTATCGCTGCTGCCTTCTTTAGGAACATAATTTTCTTTTATATATTCGGCCAGTTTAATAAAATCTTCTGCGTTCATTTAACTTTTCTCTCCTTTTAAAAGTTTATTGATCATTTTCAGTCCATTGGCTATAGTTAGTCCATCAATTATACTGTTAGTATGTTCTGCTAGTTTTTCACTGTTCCAGAAGATATCATCAGGATGGCTCAGTTCACTGGATATTCCTATTTCTGGAATATCCAGCCATCTTGTTTGGTTGAATTCAATCAGATACACATGATAAAGGCTCCCTTTTCCACTTACTGTAAACCCGGTTATCTGCTTTGTATGTTCGATATCTTTTATCCTGCAGTCCCACCTCATATTTTTATAGCTGCACTCATATATCAGTTCTTTTTTATCCAATTTCATCTGCTGCCTCCATTATCGTATCATTATCAATTATCATCCTGTTTGCTGCTGCACCAACTATCAGACAGTGGGTCATCAGATTGTTCAGTTTTCTTGATGAACCCTGACATGCATTTGACAGTGCTGTTAAAGCTTCTGGCATGACCAGCGGTTCATTTCTTCCTGCTTTTTTTAATTTTATACTGATATAAGTTTCAATATCTTTTTCATTCATCCCGGTTGTTTCATACTGGATCACGATCCTCTGCTTGAGTGCTTCATGAACTGCTCTGTTTATCGTATGATTTAATACTGGTGTCCCTGTGAGGATCAGAATTACATAGCTGCTTGAATCAAAATTAAAATTTAAAAGCATTATCAGATCATTCAGGATATCGGTTTTCAAAAATTGTGCTTCATCTAATATTATGACCGGCACTATTCTTTTTTCATCGACCATCTTTTTTATATGGGCCTGGATATTTCTGAAATTATCTATTTTTTTATGATATATTTCCAGTCCCAGCTGATTGCTCAGTTCACGATAGAATTCAATCGTGCTCAGAGTCGACATTGGCATATATATTACTTTATACAGACCAGGATTCAGTGTTTCACTGAATTTTTTCATGATAAACGATTTACCGGTCCCGCTTCGTCCAGTAAATAATCCTATTCCTCTGACATCCTTCAGATAATTGAGTCTTCCCATTGCTTCCCGGTAATCACTGGTTTCTACTGGTATATCGGGTTGTCCCTTTTCAAATGGATTGAATTCCAGTCCATAATAGATCTTAAAATCTTTCATTGGTCATCCTCCTTTGAAAACAGTGGTCGCTTTCTTTTTATTTTTGAATTGTCTACTTTCTTTACTTCAGATATCTTGATATAACTGTCATCATCAAATATATAAACTTCACTGAGATCAGGTTTATATTTGATGGTTATCCTGCTGCCTATGTATTCCTGCTTTGTTTCGAAAACTTTTGTATTGAGTCTGATCGTTGCATCATTGGCAACTTTTCTGGTTGCAGTATGATAGAATATTTTTTCAAGCCTTTCCGCTTCGACCCTCCTGATCGATGATTCATCATCCATAAACACATTTACTGGAGTATTTCCATTCAATGAAGCATGTGGTGAATTATTTTTCTTGCTGATATAGAGGGCGAAAGCTGAATCTATATCTTCTATATTTTTAAACTGATCAAAGTCTGTATTGTACATCCATTGTTCCTTGACTGATTTGAAGCTGCGCTCGATCTTGCCCTTACTATTGCCGTGATATACCTGAGCATGAATGATCTGAATCTGCAGCTGAGCACAAATGATCGGTAGCTGTTCATTTTTATAAGGTTTTCCATTATCGGCATATAGTCTCTTGGGAACTCCATATTTAGCTATTGCCCGTTTCAGTACTGTCTGGACATTGACAGCATTATCTTCAAGAAAAAATCCATATCCAACAATCATTCTGGAATGATCATCGATGATCATAATAAGATATGTTCTTAATTTATGACCTCTGCTGTCTTTGATATATGAACAGTAGGTCGTATCCAGCTGCCACATATCGTTGGTATGTTCCATTTCAAATGCTCTCATATCTTCGACCGGTATGTGATTGAATTCCGGTTTTGATGCAATAAATCTTGTTATGGTCGATAATGAAATATCCTTCTTCAATATATTCCCATCTTCAATGAGCTTCAAATAAATTGAAGTGGCCGTCATCCTTGGATTTGTTTGTTTCATTTCTATAATTTTGTTTTTCAAAGTTTTATTTAGTTTCCTTGAACGGCCTTTGTCATTACGTGTTTTTGGCATCAGTCCACTAAATCCTTCTTTTTGATATGTATCGTACCAGTATCGTATCGTTTGAAACGAATACTCTTTTGATGTACCATCAGGATATTTCAATGGAGCAGACGCAATCCTCTTAAAATACTGCAACGCTGAACGGTCCGGATATGTTCTGTTAAGAACCGGTATGATCAGTTCATATCTAAAAAGTGCAATCTTAGTATCCAGATCATCTTTTTTACTGTTATTCATTAATAATACACCTCCTGACTTAACCGTATAACACCCAGAAGAAATATTCAAAGTAACAGTTATGGGAAAATAAGTTTATGGATAAATTGTCATATTATTAACTGAAATACGTTGCATAAACATGGCATGATATTCATAAAAGTAATTCAATATAAAATCAAAGTCATAAAAATCTGCCACTGTAAAAACACTCAAAAATGAATTGAGCCTTTCCTGATGAAATCGAATATAAAACCTGATAATTTTATTTACTGTTTCTCTGGAAAAACCAGTTATCTTTGAAATAACAGTACATGAATCTGTGATGTTGCGATATGACTTGATTATTCTGATTATCGATGGATTTGATAATATCCGATAAGGTATGATGATACTTGGAAGAAGAGCATGTGTACAACCACAGCTGTCGCATTTGATCCTGATTATAGAAATTAAGAGGGTATGATTGGCATCAATAGTCAAATAACGCTGATAGCAGGCATGACGATGAAAATGACCGGTAGAACCGCAGGTACATTTAACTTTATTTAGATCTAATGATTTTATATCTTTGTCATAAAAATCCTGGGAATAATTATTGAAAGAATGTGTTTTAAATGTTATCATGATCATGTACAAGACATACATATGTTTTTGGGAAAAAGGAAGGTAGGACGGCAATCCGATGACCCTTTCTTTTTTTGTATGTCGATCTCCTTAAATATAATAATAAAACAGTTAAGATAATTTGCATATTATTTTCTCAAATTATTTTAACTGTTTTATTATATTTATTAATTTTATTTGACTCGTTCTTTCATTTTTTTGTTCAAATAATCTGCTAATCAACAATTCATTATAAGGAGTATACATTATGAAACCAAAAAAAGAATATAAAACACGTTTACAAATAGCTAGATTAAATGCTGGATATAGTCAAGCTGATGTCCAAAGAATTTTAGGTTTTCTAAATAGAAAGACTTTATGCGCCTATGAAAAAGATGTACTTAATCCTACTAATAAAGTTCTGTGTTTACTACCTCAATTATATGGTGTTAGTCTTGATTACATTTATAAAGAAGATAATTATCAAAATCATGATGACTTTGTTACAAAAGTTCTTCTTTTAGATAGCAACTCTATAACAACATTAAAAAATCTAAAAATGAATAATGTTAATTTGTCTGATTTAAAAATATTCAT
>USRP01000041.1 GCA_900557185.1 uncultured Mycoplasmatota bacterium | reverse complement strand
GCCTATTTTAGATGTAAAACAACACTCAATTGATAATATTGACTGTCGTAATTATGGTGTTTTAGAAGGTTTACCATCAATTCGTAAACTATTTGCCCAGTTATTAGAAGTCAATGAAAAGAATGTTATTATTGGTGGAACATCTAGTCTTACATTAATGTATGACTATCTTGCCCAAGCAATGTTATTTGGTGTTTGTGGAAGTAAGCCATGGTCTAAATTAGATAAAGTTAAATTTTTATGTCCAGTACCTGGTTATGATCGTCATTTTACCATTTGTGAACATTTTGGTATTGAAATGATTAATATCCCAATGAATGATGAAGGACCTGATCTTGACTTAATAAATGAACTAATTCAAGATGATAGTGTAAAAGGAATGTTCTGTGTTCCTAAATATTCTAATCCTCAAGGAATAACATATAGTGACAATACTGTTAAGGCATTGGCTGCATTAAAGCCAGCTGCTAGTGATTTTAGAATTATTTACGATAATGCATATTGTGTTCATGACTTGTACGATAATGGAGATATACTTTTAAATATTTTTGATGAGTTACCAAAATATAATAATGAAGATTTAATTATTATGGTCGCTTCAACTTCAAAAATTACTTTTGCTGGTTCTGGGGTATCATGTATTGTTGCTAGTGATAACAATATTGCTGATATAAAGAAACGTTTAACTATTCAATCTATTTCTCAAGATAAAATGAATCAGTTACGTCATTTAGTATTCTTTAAAGATGTTCCGACATTAAAAAAACACATGCAAAAACATGCTGAAATTCTAAAACCTAAATTTGACTGCGTTATTGATTCTCTAACAAAAGAATTAGCAGGAAAAGAAGTAGCTAAATGGACAACACCTAATGGTGGTTATTTCATTAGTTTAGATGTTATGCCAGGATGTGCAAAAAGAGTTGGTGAATTATGTAAAGAAGCTGGGGTTACTTTAACAACTATTGGAGCAACTTTCCCTTATGGTAAAGATCCTCAAGATAGTAACATTCGTATTGCTCCATCATATCCTTCGGTAGATGAATTAACTAAAGCAGCTTTGTTATTATCAATCTGCGTTCAAATTGCAGCTATTGAAAAATTAAGGGGCTGTAACGAATAAATAATTATTTTACAGTTCCATAAAACAAAAAAGACGCTCAAACACGAGCGTTTTTTTGGTATAATATTTTTATGCAAAATACAAATATTAACATTTCAAATTATAACTCATTTCAATCTTATTTGCTACTGGATTTTTCTTTTTCTTTTGAAAAAGATGTTCCCCATGATGATATTTGTAGAACTGTACTAGAAGTTGCTCAGGAGGTAAATATAAATAAGTATGTCGACTTCTCCGGGTTTTCGACACTTATGACACAAAACACTTATAACTAAAATGCAAAAACACTTCATTTAATCAGAGTTTTTTGCATTTTTATTTTGTCAAATTTTATGATATTTAATGTTGTACGGTGTTGTATTATGTGTTATAATGGTTATGGAGGTGCTGTCCCATGAAACTTAACTATGATAAAAAATCTAAAAATCCTACTTATTTTATCCAGCAGGGTATTCGTAATGGTAAAAAAACAACTACCAGAAACGTTAAGGTCATTGGTAAACATAACGATCTTCTCAAAATTACCGATGATCCTCTTCAATATGCTAAGGATATGGTCAAAGCTTATAATGACGATATCAAAAATAATAAAATCAAAATCAATATCTCTATAGATTTTGATAAGCAGCTGTCCTCTTCAGATAAGATTTCAAAATCGCTTAATATCAATATAGGCTATCTTTATCTTCAAAAAATTTATCATGATCTGAAAATCAGGGATTTCTTTGATGATATTGTTTCCCGTACAAAGATTACTTATGATGTCAACGAAATTAATCGTTTTGTAACTTTTGACAGGATTCTTGAGCCTCGTTCTAAACTGGGAACCTTCAAGCATCTTGATTCATATTTTGAAGCACCTGATATCCAGTATCATAATATCCTGAAACATCACTCTCTTTTGGCTGAAAATTTTGATGATTATATCGGTCATCTTTTTACAAACAGCAATAATATCGTCAAGCGCGATACATCTATCTGTTATTTTGACTGTACCAATTACTACTTTGAAATCGAAGAGCCTGATGAGGATGATTATGATGATGTTACTGGTGAACTCATTTCCTTAGGACTGAGAAAATACGGCATATCCAAGCAGCATCAACCTGCGCCGCTTGTGCAGATGGGACTTTTTATGGATGGTGCGGGTATTCCTATATCAATGTGCATCAATCCAGGCAATCAGAATGAACAGGTATGTGCTACAGCTACTGAAGAAAAAATGCTCAGGACATTTACCAATAAGAAACTTATCTATTGTGCTGATGCTGGTCTAGGTTCATTGGACATACGGAAATTCAATTCATTTGGCAATCGTGCCTTCATAGTAACGCAATCGATAAAAAAATTATCTGATACTTTGAAAGAAGCAGTATTCAATGACTTCGAGTATAAATTATTGTCAAACAACAAGGTTATAAGCATAGAGGAAATGAAAAGTTTTGATAAAAAAGACAAAAACAACCTCAACTTATACAATGATCATGCCTACAAGGTCATACCAGCTGATAAGCTCGTTGACCTGGGACTTGAAGAAATATATACAACAAAAACCGGAAAAACGAGAAAAAGAAAGGCAAAAGGGACCTTGAATCAATATGTTATCATTACATTTTCAAGAAAAATGATGGAATATCAAAGAAAAATAAGAAATAAGCAGATAGAAAGAGCCAAAAAGCTGATCAGGAACGATAGAGTAGAAGATCTAAAAAAGAATCAAAACGATCCAAAAAGATTCATCATGAAGGCAGAAAACAAGAAAGACACCTACATTATCAACGAAGAGCTGATAAAAGAAGAAGAAAAATATGATGGCTATTATGCAATAGCTACAAATCTTGATGCAATCAAAGACGCAAAAGAAATATTCGAGATCAATTCACAGCGATATAAAATAGAAGACTGTTTCAGGGTATTGAAAACATATTTTAAAGCAAGACCAGTCAATCATAGAAGAGAAGACAGAATCATAGGACATTTCATGGTATGTTATACAGCATTATTGATATATAGGTTACTGGAAGTAAAATTAAAACAGCATAACTATCACTTTACGACAGGAGAAATAATAGAAAATCTAAAGAATATGAATGTAGTGAATAATCATGATATCTATTATCAATCAACATATAGTGGAAGCGAACTGTGCAATGCCTTAAATGAAGTATTTGGATTGGAGCTAAACAAGGAATATTATCAACCAAAAGTCCTACGAAAAAAAATTAAAAAAATTTTATAGCAAACATTCCCATACAACATTTTTTTAAACAAGAAAAAAGGCGAAAAACCCTTATATAACAAGGGTTTCCGCCTTTTTATTCTTCAACAAGTGTCGAAAACGGGATTATATTACTTATTAACAATCATTACAAGTTTTAATCGATTAATCAACAAATTCTTGATTTATTTTTTCAACAAAATTTTCAACTGCTTCTTGTGGTGTTGCCCAAGATGTAACTAGGCGGATACAGTGATGATCATCATCGATTTTATCCATAATATTAAAACTAAAATCCTTTTGTAACTCTTTAATTAGTTTATCATTTACAATTGGAAACAACTGATTAGTAGGTGAATCAACATACATTTTAAAATTCTTTAACCCAGCTCGTAATAAATCAGCCATTTCATTTTCATATTGCCCAATTTCTAAATAAAGATTATTACTAAAAAGTTCTTTAAATTGCACTCCTAGCAATCTGCCTTTAGCTAACATTGCTCCTTTTTGTTTAATATTATAACGAAAATCTGGTTTTAAATCATCATTAATAATTACTAAACATTCACCAAATAAAGCTCCCATTTTGGTACCGCCTATATAAAAGGCATCGCTATATTTAGCTAAATTGGCTAATGAAGGCGTATTTTCTATTGCCAAAGCACTTCCAAGTCGAGCCCCATCAACAAATAAGTATAACTGATG
>USRP01000040.1 GCA_900557185.1 uncultured Mycoplasmatota bacterium | reverse complement strand
AAAAAAACACCTAGCATACGCTAAGTGACTTCCATTTAAGTGGACACTTAGTAAGTATCCCTCTTTCATTATATGATAAACTATATTCATTTGTAAATAAAAAGTATTCCATAAGGAATACTCATTTAACGTAACATATCTATTTGATATTGGTAATCATCATGATTTGTAATAAAACTACCAGAAACTAAAATATCAGCTCCGATACATTGTTGTTTTGTTGTTTCATTGATACCACCATCAACTTCAATTACATAGTGATAATTTCTTTCTTTTCGAATTCTATCTAAGAAACGAATTTTCTCACTCGCACTTTCTAGGAATGTTTGTCCCCCTGCTCCTGGTTCTACACTCATCACTAATACTAAATCTACTTCATCTAAGTATGGGATTAGAAATGAAACAGGTGTATCTGGTTTTAATGAAATACCTGCTTTGATATTTTTCTCATGAATCATATGGATTAACTTTTCAATTTTAGTACTTACTTCTACATGAAATGTCATATACTCAGGTTTTAAAGCCATGTAATGTTCAAAATAGGTTGGTACATCTTCTACCATGAAATGAATGTCTAATGGCTTTAAAAATTGATTTTTAAGAGGCACATAATCATTTGTTTTATGAGATACAAATTTACCATCCATAACATCTAAATGAATATAATCTGTATCTGTTTGATTTAACTTTTCTAAACATTCATTTAAATGATCAGGAACTGATAAAATACTGGTTGCTATTTTCATACATCACCTCGTATAAACTGAATATAATTTTCATATCTAGATTTTAAAATAGTACCATCCTCTACTTTATCTTTCACCATACAATGATCTTCTTTATCATGCATACAATCTTTATACTTACAATACTCTTTATACATTTCAAACTCTTTAAATTGATCTCTAATACTTGCTTTATCCATTTCGAAGTCCAATGCTGAAAAACCTGGTGTATCAGCAACTAATCCTCCAAACAATGGAATTAATTCAACATGTCTTGTCGTATGTTTTCCTCTTCCTAAAGCATAAGAAATTTCTGATGTTTTTAATTGTAATTGTGCATCTAAGTGATTTAGTAAAGTAGATTTCCCTGCTCCACTTTGACCTGTAAAGACAGTAATTTTATCTTGAAATATATGTTTAATTTGTTCTAAATCAGTATTGCGATATACTTGATATCCAATCTTTTTATAATAATCCATTACTACTTTTATTTCACGCATTTCACTTTCATCTAACAAATCCAATTTGGTAAAACAAATAATCGGTTCAATACGATTGTATTCAATCACTGTAATTAATTTATCTAATAAATAAGAAGAAAAATTAGGATGTTTCACACTTGTTAAAATCATAACTTGTGAAATATTAGAAACAGGAGGTCTTTTTAATTCATTTTTTCTCGGTAATATTTCTAAAATATAATTATTCTCTTCATCAAATAAAACTTCATCCCCAACAAGTGGTATGATTTTCATATTACGGAATTTACCACGGCATTTACAAACAAAGACATCTCCTGTCTTTGTTTGTACCGTATAATCATTACTAATATTTTTTATAATTCTTCCTTGCATACGTATTCCTATTCTGTTGGTGATGGTATTGTAGTTTCTGGTGGTGTCGTTGGAGATGTTGTTGGACTTGGAGATGGAGATGCTTTTTCAGGTTTCTTTGAAACCGTAACAGTTAATGTTACACTTGTATTTACTTTTGTTCCTGCTGCTCTACTTTGTGACAAAATCATATTTGGTTCTACATCATCTGTTTCTCGGTAAGTTTTTTCTAATGTAACACCATGTTTACTAGCCCAAGCTTCTACTTGACTAATTGTATAATTTTCTCCAATAAAGTCTGGATATTCCGCATAAAATTCAGGAACATAAAGAATAATTGTATCTCCTTTTTCTAATTCTTCTCCAGCTTCTACACTTTGATCTACAATCGTACCAGCTTTTACAGAAGTATCAGATTCCGCATATTCCCTAGTTTCTCTTTCTACTTTAATATCAGAAGCTTTTAACATTGCTTCTACTTCATAATAATTCATACCAGTATAATCTTCAATTTCTACTTTATTTGTACCAGTTGATACATATAATTGAATCTTCGTACCTTTTTTTACACTTCTACCTTTTTCAGGACTTGTTTTAATAACTCTTCCTTTTTTAATTTTATCATTTGCTTGTTTCATATCTTTAGAAGTAACTTCTAATCCAGCATCTTCTAATTTTTCTTTTGCTTTTTCAACAGTCATTTTACTAACATCTGGTACTTTTACTTCTTTTCCTCCAGTAATTTTTGGAATTAAGAAGAATATAGCAACAAATACAATAACCAAAGTTGCGAAGATACTACCAGCAATCATTAACCCTGTATTTAATTTTTTATCTTTCTTATCTTTTTTACGTTTACTACGACTTTCTTCTTCATTTTCTAACTCATCTAAAAGTCCTTTATTTAATTCTTCACGTGATAATTTCTTTGTTTCTTCTAATTCATTTTCAGGATATGAATATACCCATTTTTCTTCATCTTCACGCTCTGAAGATAATACTGTTTTTAAATCATCGTGCATTTCACGAGCTGAATCATAACGATTCTTAGGATTTTTCGCACATGCTCTCAAGATAACATTCTCTACACTTTGAGGAATATCTTCGTTATATTTTCTAACACTTGGGATTGGTGTTTTCATCTGTTTAATCGCAATCTCAACTGCATTATCCCCTTTAAATGGAACTCTACCAGTTAATAGTTCAAACATTAAAATACCTAACGAATAAATATCACTCTTAACTGTTGCTCCATTTCCATTCGCTTGTTCTGGTGGTAAATAATGTACAGAACCCATAATGGAATTTGTCTCTGTTAATTCGTGATTATTTAAAGCAGTAGCAATTCCAAAGTCTGTAATCTTTACCATGCCATTATCTAAGATTAAAACATTTTGTGGTTTAATATCACGATGAATAATATAACTATCATGAGCATGAGCAATCGCACTTGTAAGTTGTAACATAATGTCTACAACTTCTGGTAAAGTAAGTGCTCCACGTTTTTTAATTAAACTTTTTAACGTTTTCCCTTCTACATATTCCATAACAATAAAATATTCACCATTATCTTCTCCAACATCGTATAACTCTACAATATTTGGATGATTTAAACTAGAAGCACTAATCGCTTCTCTTTGGAACTTCTTTACAAACTTCTCATCGCCAGCTAAATCACCACGTAAGATTTTTACTGCTACATCACGATCTAAAATGGTATCATGAGCAAGGTAGACATTCGCCATACCTCCTTCACCAATTAAACGAATAATTTGATAACGATCATTGATTTTTTGCCCTCTTGCAACCATTATTGAACACCTCTTTTCAAATACGCTACAGAAATATTATCATTTCCACCACGATTATTACTCTTATGAATTAATTTTCTAACCATATCTTGGGCATCTAACTTTTCATTTAATACTCTTTCAACTTGTTCAAATTCTAACATATTTGTAAGTCCATCACTACAAAGCAAAATTCCTTCTACATCTGTTTCAACATCAAAAATATCCATTTCAACAGTTGTTGTTGCTCCCAAAGCTCTCATTAAAACATTTTTACGAGGATGTTCTTTTGCTTCCTCTTCTGTTAATTCTCCACTCTTTACAAGTAAATTAACTAATGTATGATCATTGGTAATTTTATGTATCTTACCATGTTTCAAAACAAAACCACTAGAATCTCCAATATTACCAAACAATAAATATTCTGGAGTTAAAAGAGCAACGACAATCGTTGTACCCATTCCTTTTGATTCTGGATTTTCTTCCGTATAAGCATATATTTTCTCATTAGCTTCTGATACAGCTTGTTTTAAAAAGTCAATTGCTTCTTCTTTTGTTCCCACTGAAACTTTATCTTTAAAGCTCTTCGTTAAATGATTAATCGTAATACTACTAGCAATTTCACCAGCACGATGACCTCCCATACCATCAGCTACTGCAAGTAAATATTCAAGTGATTCATTCATTACAATGGCAACAGAATCTTCATTATGATCCCTAACTTTTCCCGGATCCGTTAAACAAAAATAATCCACATTATCCCTCCTCATAATTAGAACGAAGTTGTCCACATGCTGCTTGCACTTTACTTCCAAACTCTCTTCTAATTGTTGCTTGAATGTGATTTTTCTTCAGTACATCTAAAAAATTCAGTATTCGTTCTTGACGACTCTTTTTATATTCAAAATGACTCGTTTCATTATATGGAATTAAATTTACATAACAATTCATTCCTTTTAATAAATGTGCTAACTCTAATGCACACTCAGTTGTATCATTCACATCTTGTAATAAAATATATTCAAATGTCAGTCTTCGATGTGTCACATCAATATATTTTTTCAATACCGGCATTAGCTTTTCTAATGGATAAGCTTTATTAATCTTCATTAATTTACTTCTTAATTCATTATTTGGAGCATGAAGACTAATTGCTAAATTCACTTGATTTTCATCTTTCATAAATTGTTCTATTTTTGGAACAATTCCACAAGTAGATACCGTAATATGTCTAGCACCAATCGCAAATCCTTTCGGATGATTTAAAATACGAATAAAAGAAATCACATTATCATAATTATCAAATGGTTCCCCAATTCCCATTAAAACAACATGACTAATACGTTTTCCAAAGTCTTTTTCAATTTGCAATACTTGTTCTACCATTTCAGCAGTCTCTAAATTACGTACTTTTTTTAATCTTCCACTCTCACAAAAAGCACATCCCATATTACAACCCACTTGACTAGAAACACATAAACTATTTCCATAATCATGATTCATTAACACAGCTTCTATTTTATTTCCATCAGAAAGTTCAAACAAATATTTATGAACATCAACATCATCTTGTCTTTCTAATATCGTTAATGTTCCAAAATAGAAATCTTCTTTTAATTTCGTAATCACATCTTTTTTAACGTTACTCATCTCATCAAAAGAAGTTACTCTCTTCTCATAAAGCCACTCATAAATTTGCGTTGCTTTAAATTTCTTCTCCCCTAGGGCTAAAAAATATTGTTCTAAATTTTCATGAGTCATTCCATATATATCTTTCATACTAACACCCTGTATATCATTATATCAGAATTTAAGAAAAAAATATATATCATCTTCAGCTTTCTTATCTTTCCTTTTTTCTATGTTGATTTTTTTTGAAAGTGCACAATTAATGTGCAGTTAGTTTTAAAAATG
>USRP01000039.1 GCA_900557185.1 uncultured Mycoplasmatota bacterium | reverse complement strand
CCATCAATCGTCACTTCTGGGAATAATATTGTTTGAATTGCCTCAGAAAATTCAAAATTTTCACTAGTACTTTGAAGCAATAACTTCTTATCCTCTGTTGTAACTGTAACTGACTCATAAGTAGAGTCTGGTAAAATATAATTTAAAATACTATCTGGCATCTCTAATAATAGACTAGTATTTTCAGTGGAAAGAGATCCTAAAACCTCTTGGAAATTTCTCTGGTCTTCTGCACTAATACTAGAGTCTGCCATGATTTTACCAATTGTTCCTGCATCCATCTGAATATCTAAAATCTCTGGAATTTTTTGAGAGAGTTCTTCTTCAGATAATCTTTCGGATACAGTTGTTGTAAGTTCTTGTAAATTTTCTTGATTCACAACTAATCCTTCTGAAATAGTATCTGTTAAGGTAGCTAAAAGATCTGGTGCAATAATGGACAAGATAGATGCCACAATCGCTAAAATAAACGAAATCACAATCAATACATGGAACCGCTTTAATTCCATCATTAATCTTTTCATTGCACCTTTAAAGTCCTTAGCTTGCTCTGTACTTTGTTTTCCTCTATGCATTAGAAAGTTCCTCCTCTGATACTTGTGATAAAGCAATTTGCTTATAGACATCACAATTCTTTAATAACTCTTTGTGAGTTCCCATACCGACACACTTCCCGTCATCTAAAACGATAATCTTATCAGCATTCATAATCGTTCCAATACGTTGAGCAACAATTACCATCGTGGCATCATGCGCATACTTTTTAAGTTCATGACGAAGACGAGCATCTGTTTTATAATCCAAAGCGGAAAAAGAGTCATCAAAAATATAAATTTCTGGATCTCTTGCAATCGCTCTAGCAATAGAAATTCTTTGTTTTTGACCACCAGAATAGTTTGTGCCTGATTGAGCTACATGAGAGTCCACTCCATCATCAAGTTTATCTACAAATTCTTTTGCTTGTGAAACTCTTAAAGCTTCTTCCATCTTCTCTTCACTTACTTCTTCTTTTCCATTATCTCCATAAGTAATATTACTGCGGATCGTTCCTTGGAATAAGACAGCTTTTTGAGAAACATAACCAAGCTTATTATTTAAAGCTTCCAAAGTATAATCCTTGACATTGACTCCATCAACTAATACTTCCCCGTCTGTTACATCATAAAATCTTGGAATCAAATTAATAAGGGTACTCTTTCCAGAACCAGTGGAACCAATAATCGCCACAGTTTCTCCTTTATTAGCCTTAAAGGAAATATTCTCAAGCAAATATTCCTCAGCATCCGGATATCTAAACGATACATTCTTAAACTCAATGGTTCCAGCCTCTTTCGTCTTACCATCAAATTCACCTTCATCAATGGCAAAATCAGTATCTAAAACCTCATTAATACGTTTTGCGGAAACATCTGCTCTTGGTAAAAGCATAAATATCACAGCTAGCATTAAGAAAGACATAATGACTTGCATTGCGTAAGAAGAGAACACTACCATGTTACTAAATAACGTTAACTTCTCTACCATCATCGCATCACGAATTAAGTAAGCACCAATAAAATAGATTAACAAAGTAAGAGAATACATTACTAAATACATAACAGGTTGCATAAACGAAAACTTATATTGATTTGATAATTGTAAATTGGTCAAATTTTGATTGACCCCTTCAAATTTATCTTCCTGATACTTTTCAGCATTAAATGCTCTAACAACACGAATACCAGTTAAATTTTCTCTTGTAACACCATTTACTCGGTCAATTAACTTTTGAACAATCTTAAACTTAGGTAATACAAGAGCCATAATAATCGCGATAGTAGACAATAAAATTACCACTGCAACACCAGTCACAGCACTCCATTGCCATCCCTTATTCAAGATTTTCGTCACGGCCCAAACTGCTGTAATCGGTGCTTTAATAAGAAGCTGTAACCCCATCGCAATAAGCATCTGAATCTGTGTCACATCGTTTGTTGTTCTAGTAATTAAACTACTTGTAGAAAACTTCTTAATATCTTGGATGGCTAAATTTTCTACCTTCTTAAATAACTTTTCTCGAATTGTCATAGAAAAATTAGAAGAAAGTGATGCCATCAAATAACCAGTAATGACAGCAAACACCAAAGACCCAAATGCACACAAAAGCATATAAACTCCTTGCATAACAATATCACTCATCGCACTACCTTCTGTTTGCACTAAAACCGTAATCCTAGACATATAATCTGGTAGTTTTAAATCCAACCAAACTTGTGCCACAATAAATACAATTCCAACTAAAATAGTTAGCCAATCTTTTTTTGTAAAACCTTTCAGTAATTTTAACATACATTCATCCTTTCTATTTACTAAATTTTTCTTTTAAGAAATCGATTGTACTTCGATATTCTTCCTCTGCTTCCTTCGTTGTTTTATATTGAAAACTAGTTGCAAGCATCCCGCGTGTAATAAAGAATAAAATTCGATTTAATCTTCTAATATTCTCTTCTCCTTCAATATTTAATAACGAACAGTCTACTTTTCCTATAAACTCATCTGACTCTAAAGGAGCTGGCATTGCTTCTTTATCCTTAGATAACCTAAGATAATCAATCTCAGAAACTTTTACATTTCGAAAAACTTCTTTCGCAAAATTCACATTTTCCTTTTTTCTTAACTTACGAATCAAATAAGTATAAATCGACGTATTAAAGTCAAATAAATCAATTTTTTCTTGTTCTAACTGTTTAGAAATATACTCTTTAAATTTTCCGAGCTCTTCAAAGACAACATCAAATAAATCTTCTTTCGAATCAAAATATTGATAAAAACTTCCCCGTGCAATACCACTGTTCTCTACAATATTTTTTATCGAAGCTTCATGAACTGGAACTCTAGAAAATTCTTCCTTTGCAGCTTCTATAATTTTATTCCGTTTCTCTTCCGGCAAATTATAAAAAGTTTTCTTAGGCATACAACACCTCCAATTACTATTCTATTCACTCGCACGCAAAATGTGACAGTGTGTCACAACCAACAGTATATATGACATCGTGTCATAAGTCAAGAAAAAAGCGAAACTTTACATTTCACTTTTGTAACTATTCACACCTTTAAATTCAGAGCACGGCAAAAGGCAATCAGTTTTGATTGTTTTTTTGGTTTTCTGATTGCATCTTCTCTTTGATTAATCCTGATATGGTGTAAGGGTCTCCTTTCATTAATCTAGATAATGCTTCGTACTTGTTCTTTCCAAACCTTCCACAAGTTTCTGTGTAAGTATGGATTGCTGCAAAACTTCGAGCATTTTCTAAACTTTGGAATCGATAACTTATTTTCATTTTGGATTTTGTAAATCGAAGTAATGTCTCACATAAATTATTTGAATATGAAACAGTATAATCTTTTACCCAAAATAAGATACTCTCTTTAAAATCTCTTAGAAATTCTAAAAGATTTTCTTCTTTTTCATATTCAAATTTATGTTTGAATTGTTCGCACTCTATCAATCCTTCTTCTATAATGTCATCGTATCGTTTCCATATTTCTTTTAGTTCTTTTGTTGTAAAACTTGTTATTTTTTTCTTAATATTTTCCTCCCTTCGAATATAAATTTCTTTTTGAAATGTGAGAAATTCTTCTGCCCACTTGTGACTCGTTGTTTCTTTGACACTCTTTGCTTTTCGACTGATATGAGCATTGCATTCTGCATTTTGATATTGGTACTCGTCACAATAATTGTGCAAAAGATGATCGTGGATTACAATGGTGTCTTTTGGCAAGTTTTGGAGGATTGCATCTTCATCCATTCCTGTTGTATCTTTAGACATATGAGCTTTATATAATGCAATATTGCCATTCGTATAGACTCTTAAACAAGCTTTGTCTTTATCGGCAATCGCTATGACTGTATCATCCCATCCTACTTGTTTTGATTTTAATATTTCCTCTTTGGCATCAAATAAAAAATCTTCTAGTTGTTTTGCTGCATTTCTTTGTAATTTTACCATATATCCTTCACTTGGATTAATCTCTTGATTGCTCATTCCATATATGAATTTTCTGCTTCGGTTATATGATACGAACCCTAAATCTGCTAAGGATAATATCATAGCTTTTGTATTCGCTCCATATTGATTCGGTGCATGAAGATTTAAGGGAATCTTGCTTTCTATGATTGCTCCACAATCCGGACATCTATAAACATAAAAAAGATGTCTTTTCTTTTCAACTACAACTCTAAAATCCAACTCATCTCTTATTTTTTTTTCTATTTTTTCTAGATGCTGGCACATACAATTCGGACAAGTATTTTGCTTATGTTCTATATGTTCTGTGATTTCTTCTTCTTGAAATGGTTCTAGCTGATGCTTTTTATGACCAAATTGTCCTCCTTTGCTTTTATTAGATTTTTCTCTGGAATTGCATATTTTTTCTTGATAAAGTGGATTCATGCTACTTGGTAAACTAGAATTACTGCTATTGATATTTAATCTGTTTTCTAATTCAAAGATTCGTTGTTCTCGTTTTTCGATTTCTTTTTCGTATCCTTTTTTTACTTCTTCCACCGCTTTGGCTACTGCTTTTTTCACGATTTCTTCTACTTTATCATCAAAATTCTTTTGTAATTGCTCATATCTTAATTTATAAAGTTGTTTTTCTTCTCGTTCTTGAGCGAGTGCATCTTCTAATTTTATAATTCGTTGTTCATATTTTGTCACTTGCTTTTGCAATCTTGCTAAGGATGTTTCTGCCATAACATGCACCTCCGATTTTCTTAAGTATGACATAAAAAAAAGAAATTTCAAGAGGGTCTTTGCATTTTGTGGATAACTCCCCTAAATTTCTTTACTTATCAACATTTACTTATCCTTTTTTTGTCAATACCTGTGAATAGTTACTCACTTTTTTAAAAAACTCATCATAAAATTAAAAATTAAAATGAAGATTACTATCTTCCACATCATCAAAACTTGTTTCTACCTGATAACGATACTCTATCTTAGTAATAGAAGAGTCATTGACATAGAACATTAACGAGGTATCTCCGCGAAAATATTCATAACCATCATTTCTAACTTGATAGTTCTCTCCATAAACTTGCAACATTCTATCTACCGTATCAGATACTTTCACACCCTCCATAGTAGAAACTTGATCATCCAATAAAGTAACTTGATAAATACGTTCTAAATCCTCTACTAAATACGTAACAACTTCGTAATGCTCATAAGTATAAGTTCTTTTCTGAGTATCTTCTCTCCCCTTCTCTGTATCAATTTTTAAAACATCTCCATAAGTATCTTTCAAAAAAACATCACCCAAAGGAAACACCATATTATCATACACAAATAAAAAAGCTCCATCTTCCACCAAAGAAGTTTCTTCTTCTTGGTTAGTACATCTTACACTAAAAAGTGTAACAAAACACAATAATAAAATCATCCACTTTTTCATTCTACATCACCTTCCTTTATTGTATAACGTTTTAAGAAAAATTCCTAGTCTCCGAAAAAGAAAACCTTGTTTTCATCAAAACAAGGTTATTAAG
>USRP01000038.1 GCA_900557185.1 uncultured Mycoplasmatota bacterium | reverse complement strand
GACAAATAAAAAGTACAAATTTTATCAATTAAAACTTGCACTTTTTCTCTTTCAAGTCAGTTTACAATTTACTTTTGAAATTTACCAAAAAGAAAAAGTCATTTCGACTTTTATAAATTTCTTAAACTTTGACCAACTATTTCTTTATATTTTGTTACTCCTGGTTGATCAAATGGGTTCACGTGGAACAAGTATGAACTCATAGCAGCACTCATCATGAAAAACATAGCAAGTTCTCCAAAGCTGTGTTCGTCAATTCCCCCAATCTTAATGATTAATGTGGGACAACCCCCATCTAAGTGCGCTTGGCATACACTTTTCTCAACAGTATGATTAATATTACTTAATGTTTCTTGATACTTATCCACTTTAAATGTTCTTGTTCTATCGATTGAAATCACTGTTTCAAAGACAATTGGATTCCCTTCTTGAATAAACTGTCCTAAAGAGTGCAAATCCCTTGTATAAATCAATTTAATGGGCAGAATTCCCTTATGATCCTTTCCCTCAGATTCTGCAAAAACTTGCTTTGTCCACTCTACAAACTTCGATAATTTAGGCTCATAAATCGCAAATCCTTCTATCACTTTTCCCTGATCAAAGAATATACGTCTTAACATCGCATATATTCCTGCTTGATTCAAATACATTCTTCCTTCTTTGGCTCCCTTTAAAAAAGAAATAATATCTAATCCTGCTAAAGCCATCGGGAATAAAGTAGCAGGAGTTAAAATAGAATATCTGCCACTAATCACATTTGGAATATGAAATTTATGATACTCATGTTTTGTCGCATAATAAGCTAATTTCCCATCATAAGAACTCGTTGTTACAACAATTCTACGTCTTACTTCTTCATCACTATACTTTTTATACATCCAACTCTGAAACAACTCAAAAACAGTCAATACTTCCATCGTATTTCCTGATTTAGAAATAACGTTAATACTAACATCTTTCTCTTTTAAGTAATGTTGTAAATCGATTAAATACTCACTTGATAAGTCCGTTCCGACAAAAATAATCTCTGGTTTTGATTTTTTAAAGTATGAAGACATTGCTTGAATTAGTGCCTGAGCTCCCATCGAAGAACCACCAATTCCAATAATCAAAATGACATCACTGATTCTTCTTAATTCTAATGCTAGATTCATCATTTTCTTCAATTCTTTATTATCCACATACTTATTCATATCATACCAACATAATTCATTCAAACCACGGTAAAACTTCTCTTTAATTGAATCTAATTCTTTGGAATATTCATTAATCTCTTCTTTTTTTACTAATTTTTTTACATAAGTATTAAAATCAAATTCCATATTCTCACACCCCTTAACAAAAAAATTGCGAGATGCAATTTATTTGTTGTTTTCTTGAACTGTTTTTACATAATGATATGAATCTCTACACATATCTTCTAAGTTTTTTTCAGCTTTCCAACCAAGTTTTTCTAGTGCATAACTAGGATCTGCATAGCATGCAGCAATATCACCTGGTCTTCTTTCTACTATTTTATAATTTACTTTAATATCATTTGCTTTCTCAAAAGCATGAACAATATCTAAGACACTATAACCAATTCCTGTACCTAAGTTATATGCATCAATTCCTTTTTCACTCATCACTTTATCAATTGCTTTTAAATGCCCTTTAGCAAGATCTACAACATGAATATAATCACGTACTCCAGTTCCATCTGGTGTATCATAATCATCCCCAAAGACACTTAAAATCTCTAATTCTCCAGTTGCCACTTTGACAATATATGGCATTAAATTATTTGGAATACCATTAGGATTTTCTCCAATCAAACCACTTTCATGAGCTCCAATTGGATTAAAGTATCTTAAAATCGCAATACTCCAATCGGGATTAGATACACTTAAATCTCTTAACATATCTTCAATCATTAATTTAGTACTTCCGTATGGATTTGTTGTTGAAAGTGGAAAATCTTCGCGAATTGGAAGTGATTTAGGACTTCCATATACTGTCGCACTAGAAGAGAAAACAAATCTTCTACATCCAACTTCATCCATAACCTCTAACAAATTAATGGTTGAAAATAAATTGTTGTGATAATACATCAACGGTTTCTTTACAGACTCACCAACTGCTTTATATCCAGCAAAATGAATGACTGCATCAATCTCATTTTCTGTGAATACTTTACGAAGAAATTCTTTATCACAAGCATCTCCTTCGTAAAATGTAAAATCTTTTCCAGTAATTTTCTTAATATTATCAATTACTTCTGGTTTTGAATTTGAAAAGTTGTCTATTACTACAACATCATAATCTGCATTTAATAATTCTACTACTGTATGAGAACCAATATATCCTGTTCCTCCAGTAACTAATATTTTCAAATAGATGCACCTACCTTTTCTACATTCAGTATACCATACTTTGAAATCTTTCCACAAGATAATTCATATTATTCCATGAATTGGATATTCTAAATTAGGAGGATATTATGAAAGAAAAATTAAAATATGCATTTTGGATTTTCTTCCCATTACTACTTGGAGGAATTGTAGGAATTTTCATCTCTAATTCTATAGACTATCAAGATTTAGTACAACCACCTCTCGCACCACCTAGTATTATCTTTCCTATCGCATGGACTATTTTGTACTTATTGATAGGGATTGCCTACTTTTTATTTCGTAAGACAAGTGATGATTTAAAAACAAGAGTTATTTATTATATCCAATTATTCTTTAACGCTTTATGGTCGATTATTTTCTTTGTATGGAAAATGAGACTATTCTCTATTATTTGGATTATTATGTTGTTATTACTCATTGTTATATTAATCTATCAGTTTTATCAATATAGGAAAATATCAGCTTATTTATTGATTCCATATTTATTATGGGTAGTGTTTGCAACTTACTTAAATATTGGAATTTATGTGTTGAATTAAAAAAAATTCTAAGCATGAGCTTAGAATTTTTTGTACTTTTTAATAATTTCTTCTGCAACTTTAATACCATCTATCGCTGCTGTTGTAATTCCACCGGCATAGCCTGCACCTTCACCACATGGATATACTCCTTTGATATTTGACTCTAAATTTTCATCACGATTCATACGAACAGGAGAGGATGTTCTACTTTCGATTCCAGCTAAAATGAAATCTTCACGGTCAAATCCATGAATCTTTTTTCCAAATTCTGGGATTGCCTCTAATAGAGAATGAGATAGTGATTCTGGTAATAATTGTCTTAAATTACCAAACCTATACGCTCCTTTTATTTGTGGTGTCACATTGACAAAGGCAGTAGATATTTGATTTTCTTTGAAATCTTTCCATAGTTGAACCGGAATACTACCTTGTCCTATCTGAAATGCTTTTTTCTCTAGTTTTCTTTGAAATTCTATACCAGATAAAGGTTCTTTTCCAAAATCTTCAGGTGTTACTGTAATAACGATTGCACTATTCGCATTCTTTCCATCACGACTATGATTACTCATTCCATTGATTGCTAGATGGTGAGGTTCACTTGATGCGTTGACAACATACCCTCCAGGGCACATACAGAAAGAATAAACACCTCTACCACTTTTTGTCGTATAGGTTAACTTATAACTAGCTGGAGATAAAATTTTCGCATACTTTTCTCCATACTGTGACAGATCAATCATATCTTGTGGATGTTGGACACGAAGTCCTAGAGCAAATGGTTTAGCTTCCATTTGAACTCCTTGTTCTAATAACATAGAGAAAGTATCTCTAGCACTGTGACCGAGCGCTAAAACAAGTGTTTGGCATGGTATCGTTTTATTATGATTTAACTCAATTTTTTGAATTTTATAGTCTTTGATAGTCATATTTGTAAAACAGGTACTATAATGAAATTCTGCTCCCATTTGAATCATGTCATTTCTCATATTTGTAATAACTTTACTTAAAAGATCTGTTCCTATATGTGGCTTTTGTAAATATAAAATCTCTTTAGGAGCACCATACTTTACGAATGTTTCAAACACTTTACGACCGCGTCCCATTTTATCTTTGACTAAGGTATTTAATTTACCATCTGAGAATGTGCCTGCACCACCTTCGCCAAATTGAACATTGGACTCTGGATTTAGTTGCCCCGTGTTCCAGAAATTTTCCACAGTTTTTTGACGATCTGCAATGGCTTCTCCACGTTCTATAATCAGTGGTCTATATCCCGCTTGTGCTAAAATATAGCCTGCAAATAAACCTGCAGGGCCACTACCAATAATGACAGGACGAGTAGTGAGTGGTTCTGTTCCCATGTTAGGGAGTCGATAAGTTTCATCTGGTGTTTTTAGAATATCATTGGTATGATTCTTAGCCAAAATTTTATCTTCATTCGCAATAGCTACATCAAATTCATAAACATAGTAAATGCTGTCTTTTTTACGAGCATCTAGAGATTGCTTGTGAACTTGAAAGTGTTGAATCTCTGATTCTTTGATGCGCAGTTTTTTAGCAATCTGACTCTTTTGCTTAGAGATGGAATCTTGTTCTACTAATATTTTTACTTGTCTTATTCTAATCATGTCGTTCTCCTATATGTTTTCCTACTTTAATACCACTCATCCAAGCAAATCCTAAATTATATCCACCACAATCACCATCAACATCTAAAAGTTCGCCTACAAAGTATAATCCTTTTACCTTTTTAGATTCAAATGTTTCCAAATTCACTTCATTTAAATCAACACCACCACTACACACTTGTGCTTGATCAAACGACTTTGTATTGATAATACGTACCGGATAGTTCAACAACCATTGATACAGTTCTATTTTTCTACTTTGTGTCATTTGATTCCATGCATATTGAGGTGTAATGTACATTCTTTTGGCGATGACATGAATGATTTTATAATTTAAGAATCCTTCTAACATTTGTTCAAACGTTCTTCCTTTTAAAGATTTTTCTCTTTCTTGGAACCAAGCATCTAATTCTTCTTTTGTATTGGCCCATGGGGTAAAGTTAATGTTGACATCATAGATTAATTCATCTTTATTAATAGCAACTTCACGACTTAAATTAAAAATACAAATTCCACTTACACCATATTGTGTTAATTGGATTTCACCCATTTCTTCTTTGATTTTTTTATGATTTTCATAAAGAGATACTTTTACATCAGCACGAACACCATTCCAATCTTTGGCATATTTTTCCGCTCCCTCTAGCTGTACTAAGGATGGATGGGGTGGAATGATGGTATGACCAAGCATTTGTGAAAGCTGATAGCCTGAACCATCAGAACCTGTCTTTGGGTAGGCTTTAGAACCAGTTGCCAGAACGAGATATGGTGCTTGGTATGTGTTTGATTCTGTCGTTACAGAAAATAAATTATTTGTCTTTTCTATTTTCGTAACAGTTTCTTCTGTTTGAATTTTAACTCCTAATCGGGTTGCTTCTGTAAGCAATGCTTCTTTCATGCTTGTTGCTTGATTCGAATAAGGATAATAGTATCCGTTTTTAATTTTTGGTACAATTCCTATCGAATGAATAAAACTAAGTGCTTCTTCTTTTAAAGTATCAGGAAGTATTGAAGAAAGTATGGATTTATTGGTTGTATGGTAATGAATATTGTTTTGATCTTCATTCCAATAATTACAATGCCCATTTCCCGTAATAAGAAGCTTTTTTAGGCAGTTTTTGTTTTTCTCTAGTATTGTTACACGATAACCCTTTTTGGCGGCGTAAATGGCCGTTGTAAGGCCAGATGGGCCCCCTCCAATAATTAATACATCAGACATATATATCACCGTACTTATTATAACATGATTTATAAAAAAGAAAAAAACTGTTCATGACATACATGAAACAGTTATTTATCGATTTTAATGTCTGCAAATATATCTTCTAAATATATATGATGATAAAAATTATGGCTTTCTAATTCTTTTATCCAAGGCACTATCATCGTTTCTTTTCGTTTTGCATCTGCTTTTCTTATAATAATTCTTAAATACATTCTGAGTTTTAATAATAAATCAATCACAAAATCATCATCTGTTAAATGATTGGTATCCACCATACTACATATAATTGCCTTTAAAATTATAAATGATTGTACATAATCTGAATGATTCATATATTCTTTTATTTGATTCAAATTATTTTGTATTTCTTGTGTTGGATCTTTGCTTAAAATATATATGTTATACAAACGATTATAATAAAATTCATATGTTTCCTTGGGAAGATATTCAATAAAATGTTTTTTGATTGTTTCTTCATCTAATTCTAATGTATGTTCATCTATATGT
>USRP01000037.1 GCA_900557185.1 uncultured Mycoplasmatota bacterium | reverse complement strand
ATTTTTTTCATTTATTTGAAAAATATGGTTGACTTTTAATAGTTAGTCACCTTTTCTATGCATTCATACACGCTGTATAATCATGGATGTCATCTTTTAAATGAACATCCGAATCTTCATAATCTTTTATAGCACAATAAGTTCCATTCCATACATTGACTTTAGCTTTTCCTAAACTATTATATTCAATCACACCTTTTCCTTGAACTTCGCCTTTATATTCGATTTCTGGGGTGATTTTCTCATTGGCAATTGTAAATTTAGTCGTTCCCTCTTCTGTATTTTTCATACGTGATGCCCTCACATATCCATTTACAGAAGCTAAAAAGGCATTCTTACGTGATTCTGTAATTTTATCTTGCACAATTGGAACTGTAATCATGACAATTACAGATAATATAATAATAACACCTAACAACTCAATCAATGTAAACCCTTTTTTATTATTTATTCTCATAATTGTTACCTCACAATCCTATTATAAACGAAATCCAAAGATTCGTAAAGCATTTGCTATATTTTTAAGGAATAATATGTTATAATATAAGAGTTAGATAGGAGGAAGAAAACATGGAAATTAGGCAATTAACAAATGAAGAATTTAATGCTTTTTCCGAGCAATTTATTCCTTCTTCTTATTATCAAACTGCAGAATATGCATTTATTATGAATCATCAACACTACGATAGTATGTTAATTGGAGCTGTCGAAGGCAATCAAATTGTTGCTGCTAGTTTAATTTTAATGGAACGAGCTGGGATGTTTAAATATGCTTATGCTCCTCGTGGCTTTCTAATCGATTATGAGAACTTAACTCTTTTAACAGAATTTACAAAGTTATTGAAAAAGTTTTTAAGTAAATTAGATGTAATAGCTATTAAAATATGTCCAAGTATTGTTTATAAAACATATGATTTAATTACAAATCAAGTCAATATCGATCCAAGTTATCAACGTATTTTCGATTATTTAAAACAGAATGGATATTTTCACATGGGATATAACAACTTCTTTGAAAGTGATAAACCTCGTTTTGAAGCCATTGTCAATTTAAAAAGACCATATTATGAAATCTTTCAAAGTTTCAAAAAAGAAATGCGTACGAAAATTAGAAGTGCTGATCGTAATGGAGTTCAGATTTATCGTGGAAATGCAGAGAATGTCGAGTACTTATATATGCAGGCAAGAAAGAAATATCAACGTGATATCGGATATTTTAAAGATGCCTATGCTTTCTTTGATAAAGATCATAAAGTAGATCTATATTATGCGAAATTAAATACTGAAACATATTTAAAAATATGTAAAGTTAAATATGAGAAATTAGAAAAAATGAGTAATGAGATTAATAAACAAGTATTGATTTCTAAGGATAAGAAAAAAGAAATGATTATTAATCGTAAAATGATTATCGACAATCAATTAGCAACCGCCAAAAATGATTTAGTGACTGCTACTAACCTCTTAAGAGATTTTCCAACGGGAGTTGTCACTGCTTCGGCTATGATTGTCAAACATCAAAATAAGATTTTCTTATTAGCTGATGGGCATGATAAAAGATTTAAGAAATTTAATTCAAAACATTTATTATTATGGAAAATCATTGAGAAATATGCGAATTTAGGATATCAATCATTTTCTTTAGGAGGCGTTACAAATCCTACTTTAAAAGAAAATAATAGCTATATTGGATTAACTACTTTCAAAAATGGTTTTCACCCTACTTTCGTAGAATATATTGGAGATTTAGAATTAATTACAAATAATCCAAAATACTTTATCTATCGACAAACATCTCCACTTAGAAGTTTTAAAAAGAAAAAATGATGTTTCGTGCATCATTTTTTTAGTGACAAAAAAAACAGAGTTTGTACTCTGTTTTTATTATTCAATAATGTCTGAAACGTTACCAGCACCAACTGTTCTACCACCTTCACGAATAGAGAACTTAGTTCCATTTTCGATAGCGATAGGAGCAATTAATTCAACTGTCATTTCTACATTGTCACCAGGCATAACCATTTCAACTCCTTCTGGAAGTTCAATGATTCCTGTAACGTCAGTAGTTCTGAAGTAGAATTGTGGACGGTAATTTGAGAAGAATGGAGTATGACGTCCACCTTCTTCTTTGCTTAGTACATATACTTGAGCTTTGAATTTCTTGTGAGGTGTAACTGAACCTGGTTTAGCAAGAACTTGACCACGTTCTACATCTTCACGAGAAATACCACGTAATAATACTCCAGCATTGTCTCCTGCTTCAGCAAAGTCTAATTGTTTACGGAACATTTCAATTCCTGTAACAACACTCTTTTGTGTTGGTTTTAATCCAACGATTTCAACTTCGTCATTTAATTGTAATTTACCTCTTTCAACACGTCCTGTAACAACAGTTCCACGTCCTGTAATAGTAAATACATCTTCAATAGGCATTAAGAATGGTTTGTCTAATTCTCTTGTTGGTTCTGGAATCCATTCATCAACAGCATCCATTAAATCTAAGATTGCTTGTTCGTATTTTGGATCTCCTTCAAGAGCTTTTAGAGCTGATCCACGAATGATTGGAGTATTGTCTCCATCATATCCGTATTCGCTTAATAATTCACGAATTTCCATTTCTACTAAGTCTAATAACTCTTCATCATCAACCATATCACATTTGTTCATGAATACTACCATACGTGGTACTCCAACTTGACGTGATAATAGGATGTGTTCACGAGTTTGTGCCATAGGTCCATCTGTAGCAGCAATAACTAAGATAGCTCCATCCATTTGAGCAGCACCTGTAATCATGTTTTTAACATAATCAGCGTGTCCTGGACAGTCTACGTGAGCGTAGTGACGTTTGTCAGTACGGTATTCAACGTGAGCTGTGTTAATTGTAATTCCACGTTCTCTTTCTTCTGGTGCTTTATCAATTGCAGCATAATCTTCGAATTGTGCATATCCTTTCTTTGAAAGAACATATGTAATAGCAGCAGTTAAAGTAGTTTTTCCGTGGTCTACGTGTCCGATTGTTCCAATGTTCATGTGAACTAAAGAACGATCAAATTTTTCTTTTGCCATAATAATTTCCTCCTTTATTCATCTACATTTATTATTGTATAGAAAATTGCTTAAAATAGCAAGTATTTTTCGGCAATTTTACTATCTTTCTCATCAGTGTGACACTGACTTTTCTAATTTCTTCTGTTTTAATCCAGAAGTATACATATCTTCTAATAAAAACTCAATTTCTCCTTGAATATAAATATGATTTGAAAAACCATACTCACTTAATATCTCCTCTACTGTTTCATAACGTTCCATAAGAGGTTCTTCTGCTCCTTGTAAATAGACATACACATCTTGAATTCCTGTCTGAGCACTTATCAAAAGCACTTCTCTAATCTTCGGAGAAATATCTCCAACGATTAAAATAGCCTGTGACAATTGTAGCCCATCTTGAAATTTTTTAAAATATGCACGTGTATTAGAACAGTCAATTCCTTCAAAAAGATCTTGATAATAAGATATGAGGATTTTGGAGAAAGATGAGACATCTTCTCCAAATAATCCTATTTTTTTTATTTGATTCATATATTACTAGTTTCCACCATTCTTTTTAATGATTTCTTCAGCAATATTTCTTGGAACTTCTTCATAGTGATCGAATTCCATTGTAAATGTTCCACGTCCTTGTGTATTTGAACGTAAGCTTGTTGCATATCCAAACATTTCAGCTAGTGGAACTGTTGCATTAATAGCAAGTGCATTTCCTCTTGATTCTTGACCAAGTGGACGTCCACGACGAGAAGTAATATCTCCCATAACGTTTCCTAAATATTCATCAGGAACAATTACTTGCACTTTCATAATTGGTTCTAGTAAAACTGGTTTACATTTATTCTTAGCTTCTTTTAATGCTAGAGAAGCTGCAACTTTAAATGCCATTTCACTAGAGTCTACTTCGTGGTAAGATCCATCATGTAATGTAGCTTTTACATCTACCATTGGATATCCAGCTAAGATACCACTCTTCATTGCATCTTGTAATCCTTTGTCAACAACTGGAATATATTCACGAGGAACAACTCCACCAACAACTTGATCCACGAATTCATAACCTTTTTCTGGGTTTGGTTCAAATTTAATCCAAACATGTCCGTATTGTCCACGTCCACCAGATTGTTTAATGTATTTACCTTCACAATCAGCAGCAGCTGTAAGTGTTTCACGGTAACTAACTTGTGGTTGACCAATATTAGCTTCAACGTTAAATTCACGTTTCATACGATCTACAATGATATCAAGGTGTAATTCACCCATACCAGCAATAATTGTCTGACCAGTTTCATGATCAGTACTTGCTCTAAATGTAGGATCTTCTTCTGCTAATTTTTGAAGTGCAATTCCCATCTTATCTTGGTCAGCTTTTGATTTTGGTTCAACAGCTAATTGGATAACTGGTTCTGGGAATTCCATTTGTTCTAGAATAATTGGTTTTTTCTCATCACATAGAGTATCTCCAGTTGTTGTATTTTTAAGACCTACAACAGCAGCGATATCTCCTGCGTATACATCTGTAATTTCAGTACGTTGATTTGCATGCATTTGTAAGATACGTCCTACTCTTTCTTTCTTATCTTTTGTAGAGTTTAATACATAACTTCCACTAGATAAGTGTCCAGAATAGCAACGAATAAATGTTAAACGTCCAACGAATGGATCTGTCATAACTTTGAATGCTAACGCACTAAATGGTTCATTATCACTTGGATGTCTTACATCTTCATTTCCATCTAAATCAACACCTTTTACAGAATCAATATCAGTAGGTGCTGGTAAGTAATCTAATACTGCATCTAGTAATAATTTAACACCTTTATTTCCTAATGCAGTACCACAAAGTACTGGGAAGAATTCAACAGCAAGTGTTCCTTTACGGATTGCTTTCTTAATTAGTTCTTCACTAATTTCTTCATCCCCTAAATATTTTTCCATTAATTCATCATCGAATTCAGCTACTGCTTCGATTAACTCATTACGTTTTTCTTCTACAGTATCAACAAGTTCTGCTGGAATTTCGATTTCAGTTGGATTTTCTTCAGGTTTTCCATCGTATTGATAAGCTTTTCTTGTAACTAAATCAATAATACCATTAAATTCATTTTCTGCTCCAATTGGCCATTGAATTGGTTTGGCATTTACTCCTAAACGAGAGTCAATTGTCTCTAAACTATATTCAAAGTTAGCTCCCATTTTATCCATTTTGTTACAGAAAATCATACGAGGTACTTTCCATTCTGTTGCTTGACGCCATACAGTTTCAGTTTGTGGTTCTACTCCAGCTTGTGCATCTAAAAGTGCTACTGCACCGTCTAATACACGAAGTGAACGAGATACTTCAACTGTAAAGTCTACGTGACCTGGAGTATCGATAATATTTAAACGATATCCTTTCCAGAAAGCCGTAGTAGCAGCAGAGGTAATTGTAATTCCACGTTCTTGTTCTTGTTCCATCCAGTCCATTTGGCTAGCACCATCATGGGTTTCACCAATTTTATGGATTTTATGAGTATGGAATAAGACACGTTCAGTACAAGTAGTTTTACCTGCATCGATATGTGCCATAATACCAATATTACGTGTTTTCTCTAAACTATATTCACGAGCCATACTATATTTCCTTTCTATTACCAACGGTAATGTGCAAACGCTTTATTTGCTTCTGCCATTCTATGAGTATCTTCACGTTTCTTAACAGCAGCTCCTGTTCCATTTGCAGCATCCATAATTTCATTTGCTAAATTTAAAGCCATAGTGTGTCCACCACGATTACGACTAGCAGTTACTAACCAACGAAGTGCTAAAGCTTGACTTCTGTCTTTTCTTACTTCTACTGGTACTTGGTAGTTAGCACCACCAACACGACGTGATTTAACTTCTAATGCTGGTTTAATATTTTCCATTGCTTTTTCAAAAACTTCCATTGCATCTTGATTTGTTTTTTCTTTAATCATATCAAATGCACTGTATACAATTTTTTGAGCAACTCCTTTTTTACCATCTAACATAATCGTATTAATTAACTTTGTAACTAATTTAGAATTGTATAAAGGATCTGCTAAAACATCTCTTTTAACAGCACGTCTTTTACGCATATATTATTTCCTCCCTTCTTCTATTACTTCTTTGGTTTCTTAGTACCATATTTACTTCTTCCTTGACGACGTTTTTCAATTCCGGCAGTATCTAATGTACCACGAATAATGTGATAACGAACTCCGATTAAGTCTTTTACACGTCCTCCACGGATTAATACAACGCTGTGTTCTTGTAAGTTGTGTCCTTCTCCTGGAATATAAGCAGTAACTTCCATTCCATTACTTAGACGAACACGGGCATATTTACGTAATGCTGAGTTTGGTTTCTTAGGTGTCATTGTTCCAACACGAGTACATACTCCACGTTTTTGAGGAGCATTTAAACTTGTTTGTTTTTTATCTTTACTGTTGTAACCAATATTCAAAGCTGGTGATTTCTTCTTAGTTGTTTTACTTTTTCTACCCTTACGAATGATTTGATTAATTGTTGGCATATTTTCTCTCCTTTCTTTCCACACTTCCAGGTGTTTCATTTTTGTTTTAAATGAAAGATTTACCGAAGTAAACCTTTACAAACATAAATAGTTTAACATTATAATATATTCATGTCAAGTAAAAACATGACATAAAAAGAAAAAAACACAACTATGTTGATTTTTTTTGAAAGTGCACAATTAATGTGCAGTTAGTTTTAAAAATGTATATAATATCTTCTTAAGCAATTTGTTTGTCATTAAAGGAGGTATTGAACATGACAAACTATTGTCATCTATCTTATGAAGATAGAAAAAATATAGAAGATGGATTAAATGAAA
>USRP01000036.1 GCA_900557185.1 uncultured Mycoplasmatota bacterium | reverse complement strand
AAGTTAACCATTACATTTTTTTCTATATCATTACTAACAATTTGTTGATTTAATAAAATTAATAAATAATTTCTTATGTTATCAATTAATCCTAATATCATTTTGGTATTATTTAAATCGTTTATATCAGAAGTATTATTGATTGCTATCAAAGATTTTGAAAAAAACTCCATATTATTACTTAGCCATTCATATATCATATCCTTAGTTGTTATATCTTTTTTTGTATTTTCATCATGAATTCTTTGAGATAAAAAATAATAATATATACCTGAACCTCTTAATAATATATTTTCATTATCATACATTGAATAACACAAACTACAATCATTACATATGAGCCATAATTGTTTTAGTGGATTATCCTCTGAAATATTAATCCATTCATACATAGGAATTTTTATGCTTCCACTTGATGGATCAAATAAGCTAGTTATTCCATCTATTTCTTGGAATTTATTATTAATCAAATTATTAAAATATAAAATTTTATTATTTCTTCCTTGATTCATTTTCTTTTCCACTTTGGCGTATGCTTTTGTATACTCACTTTGTATAGCATGTTCCAAACAAATCGTAGGTAATAGTTTTACGTTTTTTAATAAACTTAGAGTCCCATTTACCCCCGTTACTATTTTTCCATTCTCAATAACTGGAAAACATTTATCAAGAGCACCACTTGTCTTTTTAACACTAAATCCTTGTGGGCAATTCAACATAGAATAATCATTTCCATTTTGATCACCACAATCTCCAATTCGAAGCATTGAATTTTGTGGAATGCCCATCATCCTCTCAGCAATTTGTATAGCTTGATCTTTAGTGGCAGTACCTATTTGCAAAACTTGTTTTCCACTATGTATTCCTATTGTTAAATTTAAATTCGAATTTTTTGAATTTCTTATTAGAGAATTAATAGTTTTAATCATTACATTACTAATTTCTACGCTATGATTCAAAATCATCAATCTTATATTTATGATTGTATTAGTTTTAGAGTCCATTGAATAAGTTATCTTACAATATTCATTTAAACTAGATGAATTTAATATAGCAATTATTTTTTTGTTTAGTTCTTCTAGTTCAATAAAATCTTCTTTAGATGATATATATTCGCTAATATTAAAAGGCTTTTTGCTGTCATTACTAGTCATAAATATCCTTGCACCATCATTAGTAAGTGCATACATTTTTAACAATTGCTTCTCAGTAACCCCATATTTATCTTTTAAATCATATATAATATCTCGTAATAAATCATTTAATCCAGTTTCTCCCCTACCAGTGATAAAAACGATTGGAATATGTCTCTTTAACATATCCGCTAATATAGGTAAAATACGAGAATCAATCTTTGTTGAATTGTCTTCCGTTAAAGTACCATCTATATCAAAACATACAGCATTATACTTCTGTTCTAATGCATTCTTATAATTTTTCATTAGATCTTCATTTAACATAGAATCCTCCTCAAAGAATTTTGTGTAAACTTTTTATTGTTTCAAATTGTACTGTAGAATCCAATCTTTCGTTAAAATAAATACTTTTTCCACCTTTTTGTTCCCAATCAACTAAATTCTTAATACTATCGTCAACTAAGATATCATTATGTTCCGGTAAATAAATTTGAGTTTTCTTTACATGTGGAGGAACAAAAAATATTGGTAACTCTACTTTTCTACTTCTTAATGCTTTTACTTTTGCTTCCATTTCAATCAAAGTATGAATCTTTGTCAAAATTGCAATTTGTTTCGATTTTGATTGTCCATCTAACAAATAATCAATTGCATTATTTATCACTTCAGATTCGTCCAATAGTTCGAACCAGTCTAGTTTTTCAAAAAATTCATTCCAACTTAAATGAGGGGCTTGCTTTTTTCTTTCAACCACTCTTTCTTCAGTATCAAAAATCACTCCATCAAAATCAATAAAAATTTTATGATTAATCAATCCATATCACTTCCTTGTAAATTTATTATATCAAATATATAGGAAATATTACGTCTCAATTAAAAAGAAGAAACAAAATGTTTCTTCTTACTTTCACTCAACAATTTTCATTCTATTTAATTCAAAATGTCTAATATCATTTCTCAACTCACAAAACGCAGTAACATAAATCACATTATCATACTTAAAAAATTGTAAAGGATGAATATATCGTTCTTGCCATTCTTGATTTAAATTTCTATATAAAATTAAAACTTTAGATTTATGAGTAATGGCATCATTTAGTATGAAATATTTTTTAGAATAATCTGCCACCATATCATTCGTAAAATATTTACTTCTTTCTTCTTCTACATCATATACATGTTTTATTCGATGAACTAATTTCTCATATTTATCAAAATACATATAATTAGATTCTTTTAATATTCCTGAAATATCTTCTAATAACTCTATATCATATTTATTAAATTGATGATATATGTTTTTTCTTTGAATGATGTAATAACCACCATTTGGTCCCATGAAGGTTTCAATGGGAATACCATCTGCTTCTAATTCTTGTTTGTAATATCTAACCATGCGTTCTGTAATACCAAGTTTTTGAGATAATTCTTTTACTGTATACTTATTCCCTGTATTAAGATAATTTAACATCTGAATCGCATGAGAAATCTTGCCCATAGTCATACCTCCTCGAATAACTATATTATATACAAAAAAGTCAGTTTTTGAAACTGACTTTTATTCACTTGTTAATACTGCTTTAATTCTTCTTACTCCTGCACTACTAGACTCTTCCTTTTTTATTTTAAAGTGTCCAAGTTCACTCGTATTAGACACGTGAGGTCCACCACAGATTTCTAGTGATACATCTCCAATTTGATAAACTGTAACACGATTTCCATAACGTTCTATGAATTGTGCTTCTGCTCCAAGTTTTACAGCTTCTTCTTTAGATACTTCATAGTGTGTTACTGGAATTGAATCTTTGATCCATTGATTTACTAAATCTTCTACTTGTTGTTTTTCTTCTTCTGTTAATTTATGATCACATGGGAAGTCAAAACGCATTCTTTCATCGGTAATGTTACTACCCATTTGATGAGATTCTGGACCAATAACTTTTTTTAGTGCTGCATTTAAAAGGTGTGTGGCTGTATGATATTTAATATTCATTTCAGAATCACTTTGTAATCCACCTTTAAAACGTTCTTTTGAACCAGCACGAGACTTTTCTTGATGTTCTTTAAATTTCTCATCAAATCCTTTCGTATCAACTGTCATATTCTTTTCATGAGCTAATTCTTCTGTTAACTCAATTGGGAATCCATACGTGTCATATAAATGGAAGGCAGTCACCCCATCGATTTCTGTTCCATTTAATTTTGATACAATCTTGTCAAATTCTCTTAATCCTTTGTCCAATGTGCGTGAAAATTTCTTTTTCTCATTCGTTAATACTTGCATAATATGTTCTTGATTTGTCTCTAATTCGTGATAATAGTCTTTAAATTGTTCAATATACATCTTAGCAATTTCAACATCAAAATCAGAATTAATATCAATATCAATCTTCTTTGCATAACGAATCACACGACGAATCAAACGCCTTAAAATATATCCTTGATCTGTATTAGATGGTACAATTCTCGCATTATCTCCACTAATAATCGTAATTGCTCTCATATGATCAGCAATAATACGCATAGCTCTTTGATAATTTGTATCATAATAATCATGATGAGATACTTCCCCAATATATTTAATTACATCACGGAATAAACTCGTCTCATAATTATCTTTCACACCCTCTAGTATCGCTGTAACTCGTTCTACACCCATACCAGTATCAACATTCTTCTTCTCAAGTGGAGTTACTGTTCCATCTCCATTTCCTTGATACTGTGTAAATACATTATTCCAAATTTCAACCCAACGATCATCTTCAGGATCAAACACTTCAGGAATCTCATCATCACTACGGAAATAGAAAATCTCAGTATCCGGTCCACATGGTCCTACACCACCACCAAGACTCCACCAATTTCCTTCTTTTCCAAGATAAGCAATATGCTTTTTAGAAATCCCTAAACTCTCCCATAACTCTGCACTCTCTTCATCTCTTGGAATCATATCATCCCCTTTGAAAACAGTAACAGCTAATCTTTCTTTTGGAAAGTTTAATACACTTGTTAAAAACTCATAACTCCATGTAATACTCTCTTTCTTAAAATAATCTCCCAAAGACCAATTTCCTAACATCTCAAAGAAAGTATGATGTGTCGTATCTCCAATCTCATCTAAATCTGTTAAACGAAAACACTTCTGATAATCTGTTAAACGAGTTCCTAAAGGATGTGGTTGCCCTGATAAATATGGAACTAACGGTTGCATTCCTGCCGTATTAAATAAACAAGTTGGATCATTCTCTGGAATAATTGGAGCTGAAGGAATGAATACATGTCCTTTACTCACAAAAAAATCTGTATATAACTTCTTTAAATCTTTCATTACTTCTCAATCCTTTCTAATATATCAAATACTTTCTTTCTTAAATCTTCTAAGGTTCCATCATTGATAATCTCATAATCATAATCATGGAAATCATCTAAACCATGTTCTGTCGCATGAGCAAGTTCTTCTTTCTTTAGCCCACTCTCAAAATCTGGTCGATAAACATGAATCACAACTGTATTTGGATATGCTTCTTTTAACTTCACAATCTCATCTACAAAGCGTCCATCAGAGACTGTAATCACATCAAAGAAATACCCATATACTTGAACATCATCAATCATACGCTTAATAAATAAATCATTATCAATTCTCTTTCTAATGATATCAGTACCAAGCATTTGTAATAATGCTCGTGGTTTGGTTTCCTCACTTCCATCCCAATTTGTAATATTTTTTGCATACTCTTTAATATAATGTGCATAACGTAAATTCATTGTATCCATATCTAAATTATAATAATATTCTTGAATGACTTTTGCAATCTCATCTTTTCCATGACGAGCACGACCACAAATTAAATAAATACGTGGTATTGTTTCTTTTATCTTCATATGATTCCTCCCATAAAAAAACCACGTAAATCTAGGAGCGAATTACGCGGTACCATCCTATTTGTTCTTAATTATGATAACGGGTATCCCCGGTAAGCTTTACTTACACTCTAAGAGGAGCAAATAATTATTCCATTTATCTATTTCCACCACCCATAGACTCTCTTTTGAAATGAATATAATTATCTATATCTCTTATTCTTCGCTTTCAGATGCTTCTAGTATATCATATTTTTCATCAAAATACATAAAAATTGACTTAATTGACGCAATAATTGGTGTCGATACCACCATTCCAAGTATTCCCCAGAAATGACCAAATATCAAAAGACCAACCATAATTGTAACCGGATGTAACTTCGTCGTCTTACTCATAATCAATGGTTGGAAGAAATTTCCCTCCACGAATTGAATAATAGCAATCACTAAAAGTGTTAAAAATCCAATCATTGGAGATTGTGCAAACCCAACCACTACTGCCGGAAAACCTCCAATATAAGGCCCTGCATATGGAATTACATTCATAATTCCACAGAACAATCCAAATAATAATGGTGCTTTTAATCCAATAATCCAAAGCCCTACACTCGTTACAACAAACACAACAGTACAGTCAATTAATGCCCCACGTACAAAGCGTTGTAATGAAGTATTTATATGATGAAACAATTCTTTTGTCTCTTTACGAAATCTCTTCGGTACTAATTCAAAAATACTATCTCCAGCACTATCAAAAGTAAGTAGGAAATAAAATCCAATGACTAAGCCAATTAATATGACTCCTGCTCCTGAAAATACAGAAGATGCAAAACTAAGTGTCATCTGTGGAAGTCCTTTTACAAGTCCAGAACCAAATGTTTCAATTTCTTTAAATATATTTTCTTTCAAACTATCTGTATTCATATTGACTAATTCGCCAACTTTTGTGAATATATCTTCAATCCAATATTTCACTGTATGAAAGACACTTGGTAATGTTTTTACAAATTCATTGATCTGATCGATTAACATTGGTATAATCGCTTGCATGATAATAAATAAAACACTAAATAAAACAATATAAGTAATCGTCGTTCCAAGACCTCTTCGTATTCCTTTTTTCTGAAGCCAAGTAACAAATGGATTAAATAACCATGCGATCACAATTCCTACAAAAAGTGGCGATAAAATACTTAGAACTGTAAAGAAAAATGCTTTCACATTCCATACTTTCGCAATTAATGTAATCGCATAAATTCCTATAATTACAATTAAAATATATGCGATCTTTAATATCTTGTTCGTCAAATTTAACACGCCGTTAATGCTTTCAATATCGATCTTTTTGTTACTAAAACGTTTACGAAACATTCCATCACCTCTATATAATTTTATTATACTAAATTTTATATTATATTGTAAATGTCTTTTTTAAGGCAAAAAAATACCCAATTGGGTATTATTTACTTTCTACAATTAATTTAATGGCAGTTCTCTCTTCCCCATCAATTACAATATCTGTAAATGCAGGAATACAAACTAAATTCTTTCCAGATGGAGCAACAAATCCACGAGCAATAGCAATTGCTTTAATCGCTTGATTAAGTGCCCCTGCACCAATTGCTTGAATCTCTACATTATCGTGTTCTCTCACCGCATTTGCCAGTGCCCCTGCCACAGAATTTGGGTTTGATTTTGATGAAACTTTTAGTGTTTCCATGATTAATTCCTCCTTTTCACTTAAGTATATGAACAAGAAGAAAAAATATGTATCCCCTAGTGTTACACACATACGAAAAAGAAAAAAAGAACATATAATATAATGGGTTTGGCAAAACCTTGATAACACCCCCGAAAAGAGAGAATATCTCTCTTTTTTATTCAAAAAATAGTTTACAAATGAGTAAATATTTCATATAATGGAAATATGCAGGTGTGGTTCAATGGTAGAACATGGCCTTGCCAAGGCTAGGACGCGGGTTCGATTCCCGTCACTTGCTCCATAGTGAAATTTGCTCGAACTTTATGTTTGAACTTAACATATAGAATATCAATTTCTAAAAGAAGTTGA
>USRP01000035.1 GCA_900557185.1 uncultured Mycoplasmatota bacterium | reverse complement strand
AATATTCCACTTTGTTAGTTAGTCATATTTTTTAATTTTAATATGTTTTGGTAAAAAGCAAAATAAAATAATGATCGATGTCATTTCACTGACAATATTGGATAGAATGATGAAAGCTACGGCATATTCAATTCCTTTCATTAAAAAATAAGGAATACCTATCACGAGGGTAAAAAGCCATACAACATCTTCGACAATACAGGAAAAGACATGAGGAAACATCTGTTCTTTCCCGAAAAAATATCCTCTTAAAATACTCGTAACACTGATAAATGGTAAGACAAATCCCATACAGAGAAAAGCATAATAACATCGAGGTTCATGTACTAAAGAAAAAGCTAGAAATTTAGAACAACAAGTTAAAAATATCATTAAGAAAATATTGATAAATAAGACAATAGGAATACATGAGAAAATGATTTCTTTTTCTTTCTGTTCTTCTTTGGCAATTAATGTCGAGATAGCGACAGGGAGTCCTAATTGTGCTAGAGAGACAAGTAACATAAAAGTAGGGGATAGTAACATATAAATTCCCATTCCTGTACTACCAATGTTTCTTGTCATAATAATTTTTATAATCATGCCCAGTAGTTTTGTAATTGCACCACCGATTAGTAAAATCATTGTGGAACGGATAAATTTATTTTTCATGAGCCCCCCTTATCTAACACATTTTATGTCTAGTTGTAAAAAAACAGACCTAAGTATGTCCTTTTTTCTATTTTTGACTTTAAAATTTCTAAAAAAATAGGTATAATGATTATGTATGAGAAAAGAGGCGATAAGATGGAAGTTACATTTCAATCAGAACAAGAATTGTATCAACATGTTATGCCTGCTCTTCATGCGAAACGTATGGATTTAAAACGTCATCAACTTCCATATATCAAAGAAGAAGATATATGGAACTATTTAAAAGAAAAAGAATGGATACAGAAAAAAAATTTAGAATTATATCACATTGTGAGTGATATTATGAACTGTGATGAAGTAAAATTAGATGATTATTTTAAAACCGTGTTAGAAAGAAAAAGAAGGAGACCAATTTTGTAAGATTTTAGGAGGAAAAACATATGAAGAAGAAAAAAAACAGCACAAAAGTCATTTTGTATACCGTTATTATGGTATTACTATCTATTGGATTAGGATTCTTAGTAAAACCAATTTTTAATCAATTAAATTTTGGGTTGGATTTACAAGGTGGTTTTGAAATTCTATACCAAGTAAAAAGTGTTGATGGAGAAAAAGTAACGAAAGATATGGTTACGAATACGTATAAAACTGTCGAGAGAAGAATTGATAGTTTAGGAGTAACTGAACCAAGTATTGTGGTTGAAGGGGACGATAAAATACGTATTCAAATTGCTGGTGTTACAGACCCAGATGAAGCACGTAGCATGTTGAAACAAGCAGCGAATTTAACATTCCGTGATACAAGTGATAATTTACTTATGAATGCTTCTGTATTACGTAGTGGTGGAGCGAAAGTATCTACGGATGCTAGCGGAAGACCTGCCGTTGCACTTAGTGTAAAAGATAAAGATAAATTTTACGATGTAACGAAAAAAATTAGTACGATGGAAGATAATCGTATTGTTATTTGGTTAGATTACGAAGATGGTGATTCTTTCCAAACAGAACAATACATGTGTGGTACAGAAAATTCTAACTGTCTTAGTGTTGCTAGTGTATCACAAGGATTTGCAAGTGATGTTATTATCCAAGGTAACTTTACAGAAGAAGAAGTTAGTAATCTTGTCGATTTAATTAATTCTGGTAGTTTACCAACAAAATTAGAAGAAATTTCATCTAAAACTGTAGGTGCACAATTTGGTGATCAATCATTAAATATGACATTTACTGCAGGAGTGATTGCCGTTATATTAATTATGGCACTTATGATTTATTTATATCGTTTTGCAGGACTTGTATCTAGTTTTGGATTGTTAATTTATACAGTTTTAACCTTTGGTACTTACTGGTTGATTGGTGGTGTGTTAACACTCCCTGGTATTGCCGCTGTCGTAATTGGTATTGGTATGGCAGTCGATGCGAATGTTATTACATATTCTAGAATTCGCGATGAATTATATAAGGGTACAGACTTAGATATGGCCTTTAAGTTAGGAAATAAAGACTCATTCTGGACAATCTTTGATTCTAACTTTACGACATTGATTGTTGCAATCATCTTGTTTATCTTTGGAGAAAGTAGTGTAAAAGGATTCGCAACATTATTAATTATCAGTATTTTTGTAACGATGTTTATCATGGTATTTATTTTGAGACGTGTCTTAAAATTATTCGTAAATACTGGTTGGTTCCAAGATAAGCCAAGATTATTTGTAGGTGCAAAAAGAAAATGGATTCCAGATCGTAAGAAGAATGAAAAAACGACATATAAACCATTTTCAAAAATAGATTTTGCCATGAATCGTAAAATATTTTATATCATTTCCATTATCTTAGTGATTGCTGGTGTAATTTCTCTTGCAGCACAAGGATTACAATTAGGAATTGATTTTAGAGGCGGTAGTAGTATTACTGTTACTGGAGAAAAAGAAATTAGTGGCAAAGAATTCCGTAACGATTTAAAAGAATTAGGTTATGAAATAGAAAATGTTGATGAATTAACTGGTGGAGCAATGAGTGCTCGTATCGGGGATACATTATCACAAAAAGAAATCAAAAATACAGAAGATTATTTTAATGAAAAATATGAAGCAACAACAGAAATTGGTGTTGTATCAGATATTGTGAAAAAAGAATTAATTAAGAATGCAGTCATTTCTTTATTACTAGCAGGTATTGCCATTGGTATTTATATTTCAATGAGATTTACATTTACGTATGCGGTAGGAGCAATTGTCGCACTAATACATGACGTATTTATGATGATTGGGTTATTTAGTATCTTTAGATTAGAAGTCAACAGTATGTTCATTGCTGCGCTACTTTCTATCGTTGGATATTCTATCAATGATACCATTGTTACATTCGATCGTATTCGTGAAAATATTGAGAAAAAATATCATGGTAGATTAAGAAAAAAAGAACAATACATTGAAATTGTAAATGAAAGTTTAAGAGAAACATTTGGACGTAGTATTGTTACGACATTTACAACATTAATTCCAGTTGTAATATTAATTTTCTTAGGAAGCCATGAAATTTTGAACTTTAATATTGCACTGTTGTTTGGTTTAATTTCTGGTGTATATAGCTCTTTATTTATTGCCAGCCAATTATGGTTAGATTTAGATTATAGACATAATTTAAAGAATCAAAAGAAACCTAAGAAAAAAACACCGAAAAAAGAAGATGAAGAAATTTTAATTAAAGGAATAAACGCATAGGAAAGTGATAAAATGACAAAAGTAAACCAAAATATATGTTTTGAAGATGTGTTAAATCTTGTAAAAACGTATATTCAAAAAGAAGACGAATTGAGTTTGATCCACGAAGCATATTTATATGCGAAAGAAAAGCATCAGGGGGAAGTACGTTTAACAGGGGATGATTATATCAATCATCCTTTGAACGTTGCTTATATCCTTGCTAATATGCAAGCAGATTATCAGACGATTTGTGCCGGATTACTTCACGATATTTTAGAAAAACCTGAAAATTCGAAGGAAGAATTAAAAGAAAAATTTGGGGAAGATATTTATTCATTAGTGGAAGGAATCACGACTATTAACCGCCTTAGTTTTAATGGTGATACGGATTCGAAATTAGCCAGCCAAAGAAAAATATTAGTTGGTTTAACAGAAGATGTTCGTGTTATTTTCATCAAATTAGCAGATCGTCTTCATAATATGCGTACATTGTGGGCGATTGATTCAAAAGCCCAAAAAGAAAAAGCAAAAGAAACATTAGATATTTTAGTTCCAATTGCTGCCCGTCTTGGTATGAATCAAATCAAAGGAGAACTAGAAGATCTATGTCTTCGTTATATGAAACCTGATGTTTACTTTTCAATTGTAGAAGCATTAAATGAAACAAAATTAGAGCGTGATCAAACAGTTGAGAAAATGATTGCTGAAGTTGAAAAAGTGCTAGAAGAAAATCATATTCCTCATAAAATTAAAGGTCGTAGTAAAAGTATTTACAGTATTTATAAAAAAATGGATAAAGGAAAGAGTTTTCGTAGTATTTACGACTTATTCGCAATGAGAATCTATGTCAATACAGAGAGTGAATGTTATCAGGTATTAGGTTTAATTCATGCGAAATTTAAACCGATGCCAAAGCGTTTTAAAGATTATGTTGCGAATCCAAAACCGAATATGTATCAATCATTACATACAACCGTATTTGGTGTCGATGGAAAATTATTTGAAATCCAAATTAGAACTTATGAAATGGATGCGATTGCTGAAAACGGAATTGCTTCTCACTGGTCTTATAAAGAAAATGGAAGTAATGTCAAAGCCAATATTCAAAGTGCTATGGAGCAAAAACTACAATTCTTTAAAACCATGATGGAGTTACGCAAAGAAGAAACGAGCGATGAGGCATTTGTCGATTCTGTTAAATCTGATATTTTAAAAGAAAGTATCTATGTATTTACACCAAAGGGAGATGCGATTGAACTTCCAAATGGTGCTACGCCAATCGATTTTGCTTATCGTGTTCATAGTAAAGTAGGAGATAGTATGGTTGGTGCCATTGTCAACAATCAAATTGTTCCTCTAGACTATGTTTTAAAAGATGGAGATATTGTGAATATTAAAACCAATAAGAGTGCGATTCCATCAAAAGAATGGATGAATATTGCTTATACACAACAAGCAAAGAATAAAATAAAAGCCTTTTTCAATAAAATCGATAAAGAAGAATATTTGAAAAAAGGAGAAGAAGAAGTAAAAGCAGAGTTAAGAAAGAGAAAAGTTTCTTTCAATGAATTTTTTACCCCTGAAAATACAGAGAAAATGTTATCTGAGATGAAATGTGCTAATATGGAAGAGTTGTATACTAATATTGGTAATGGGAAAACTACTGCAACGTTAGCTCTGAATACTATTCAAAATAATAATGATACAAAAGAGGAATTGATTTTAAAGAAAGTGACAGATCGCGAAATCAAACCGGTCGTTATCAAGGATGATATTATTGTCGAAGGAATTGATTCTATCAAAGTCAATGTAGCTAATTGTTGTCAACCAATTCCAGGAGATCACATTGTTGGATATATTACAAAAGGGAATGGAATTAGTGTTCACCGTATGAATTGTCCAAATATGGAGAATGTCGAAGAACGTGTGATTGCGGTTCATTGGAATGATACAGTATCTAAAAAATATCACACGAGTTTATTAATCGAAGCTGAAAACAGTAAGAATGTTTTACTAGATATTATTTCTAAAACATCGAGTGGAGATATTATTGTCGATAGTATTAATACTTTAAAGAGAAGTGGAGATACTTCTTTAATCGAAGTAACAATACGTGTTCCTAATCTTGAAAAATTAAGAAAATTCATGCATGATTTAGAAAGTTTAAAACATATCATATCAGTAGAAAGGTTAATTAAATAATGAGAGTCATCTTACAAAGAGTGACATCTGCTTCTGTAGTTATTGATGAAGCATGTGTTGGACAAATTGGTCTTGGATATTTAATCTTGGTTGGGTTTACACATGACGATACCGAAGCTGATATTGATTACATGGTAGAAAAAGTAAAGAACCTACGTGTCTTTTCCGATGAAGATGGGAATATGAACCGTTCTCTATGTGATGTCCACGGTAGCATATTAAGTGTTTCACAATTCACTTTATATGCCGATGCGAGAAAAGGACGTAGACCTAGTTTTATCAATGCTATGAAGCCTGAAGAGGCGACTAAAATGTATGATTTATGGAATGAAAAATTGAGACAAGCTGGGATTGAAGTACAAACAGGTATTTTTGGAGCAGATATGAAAGTAACACTTACCAATGATGGACCAGTTACAATTTGTCTAGAAAGTAGGAAATAATTATGATAAAGAATAAAATGGATTTTCGTTTAGTGAATATTGCACTTGTGGTACTAACAATTTTTTTACTATATCAAACAGGATATTTATGGATGGGAGTGACTGATAAGATTATTGCAATTATTACTCCTTTCTTTATTGGATTTATTGTTGCATATGCGTTATATCCTGCCTGTAAATGGCTACAGGATCATCATGTACCAAAAGGCCTTAGCATTTTCTTAGTCATCGCTTTGGTACTTGCTGTTTTTGCAATTATATTAGTGTTAGTTGTTCCATTATTATTTGACCAATTATCTAGTTTATTTAATAATATTATCGTTTTTTTGAAAGAGTTAAGTATTGGTCATGATTTAAATATCGGCTCTTTACAAAAGTCACTTTCAGCTAGTTTTAATGATATTATCAAAGATTTAGGAAAATATGTATCAGATGGTGCGATCAATGTAATTGGTGTATCATTAGGTGTTATTTCAACAGCTGTGATTTCTTTTTCGGCAAGTATATATCTATTATCAGACATGGAACGTATTCGTTCTAGTTTTAAATCCTATTTGATTAGAAAATCAAAAAGGGCATACCGTTATTTTTCTATTTTAGACAAAGAAATGAAAGCATATTTAACAGGATTTTTAAAAATTGTCGTTATTACATTATTCGAATATACATTGACATTCTATTTCATTGGACATCCGAACGCATTATTATTAGGTTGCTTAGCAGCAGTAGCTAATTTAATTCCTTATTTTGGTGGTATTATTACAAACTGTATCGCATGTATTACAGCATTTGTAACAAGCCCATGGTTATTCTTTAAAACTTTAATCGCTTTCTTCATTCTATCCAGTGTAGATGGTTATGTTGTTAATCCTCTTGTCTATGGAAAAACAAATGAAGTACATCCAATTTTTGTTATTTTCAGTGTTTTTGCTGGAGGTATTTTACTTGGAGTTCCTGGTATTATTTTATCGTTACCAGTTGCTATCTTAATTCAAGCAACGATTAAATTTTTCAAACCAGAAATCAAAGATAAATTAGATGATATGAAAGAAATGTCATTACTTGAAAAAGGAGAAGAATAGTTAGGAGATAAATCCTAGCTATTTTATTTTGCAAATATATGAAAAAAATGTTATATATTATATATAAAGACATCTGGTAATATGTCAAGATAAAGATTATGGA
>USRP01000034.1 GCA_900557185.1 uncultured Mycoplasmatota bacterium | reverse complement strand
ACCTTATTGTCCCATGACTTATAAGCCGAAGCTACAATATTTTTCATTTCTGAAAGACTTAATTCATCATAAAAACCGCCATCGTCAAGGACAATTCCGATACGTTCTTTAATTTCTTTTTCATTTGTATCCATATTTAGTCCAAATAAGCGAATATCGCCAGATATTTTAGGAGTTAAGCCTAGTATAGATTTTAATGTACTTGTCTTACCAGCTCCGTTTATTCCGATAAAACCCGTAATACATCCTTCTGGCAATGAAAAGGAAACGTCTTGTAGGGAAAAGTGCTGATAACTTTTATTCAACCCTTTGACTTCTAAAATATTCTCCATATTATTCCTCCTTAAATAGAATATTCATCATGTCATTTAATTCTTGTTGTGTAATTCCAAGTGATTTTGCAGTCTGTATCATTTCCAACATTTTTTGCTCTACAAGGCGACGTTTAGAATCTCGCAAAAGTTCTACATTACTTGTGGAAACAAATGTCCCAATACCCACTTGACTGTTAACGAAGCCTTCTTTTTCTAAATCGTCATAAACTCGTCGTATCGTTAAAACACTTACTTTTAAATCATTGGCAAATGCCCTAATAGACGGTAAAGGGTCTCCCTCAACCAGTTCACCTTTTAAGATAGCGTCAATAATCTGTTCTTTTATCTGCTGGTAAAGAGGGGCATCTGACGTGTTGGAAATAAGAATTTTCATATCGTACCCCCTTAGTGTGATGTTTATATATACACACTATACACTATATGCACTATGATGTCAATAGATATAACTTGATGTAAAGAAATAAAGCGTATATCCCTTAAAAAGATATACGCTTCAATAATTAACCTATAATCTTCCAGTTGCTATCTTTATGTAGCGTCAGCTCATACTGTGATACCTGTGTCGCCTTTGTTTGATTGTCAATAAACTTCACCGAAACGCTCACTTTCACATTGTCGCCGTCAGCCGTGAATACCGGATTGACAAGCTCGGAGTAGAGATAGTCCCCGTTTATCGGTTCAAGGGCATTTCCCTCTACATAGTAGGCAAGCTCCTTGTCCGTTGCGGTCGGGTACAGCTTGAAGAATGTTTCCAGAAACGCCGTAGCGTCATTTACCGTATCAGCGTCCACGCTGTTGTCCGCTTCCTGTGCCTTTGGTTCGTAGCTGGATTTTTCCATAGCAGGGGCAAGGGTCGGGTTCTGGATAATCACCATATCCCCGTCAGTGTCCACATGAACGGTTACGGTATAGGTTTCTGATACGTTCCTTGTCTGGTCGCCCTCTTTTATCTGTTGATCTATTTCATAGGTAACAGAAAAAGCGTTCTCCCCAGACTGTTCCACGTCCCAGATAAGTACGTCCGTAACCGTGGAGCTGGTCGGTATATCCGTTCTCACCGTATCAACATTCAAATCCTGCAATTCCTGTGTCAGATAGGCACTGATAGCCTGTCTCCTTGCTTCGATTGCTTCCTTGTTGTTGCTCCATGTGTAATAGGACTTCACAAAGTTCTTGACGAAATTTTCTATGCCGTTGGTGTCATTCAAGCGGAGCTGTATGGTTTCTATTTCATGCATGGTGTGCTGGTCGATAGCGGTAAAATTCTTATACACACCAAAGCTCACGCTTGCGATAAGCACCACCCAGAGGGCAATGACGGACTTCTTATGTGTCCCCACTTTCATAGTGCGGATTTTCTTTTCCTTTATCGGTTTTTCTTTCTTCTTGAACATGATTTCCATTCCTTTCTATTGCTTAATTCTGCCAGCCCCGATAAGGTGTTGTTGCCAGTAGGAGCTTGTAAGGTCGGCATAACCTATCGGGTCGCCAGCGTGGTACATCTGGTTATTTCCCACATAGATACCGACGTGGGTTACATACGTCCCAGCATTGTAGGTACTGTGGAAGAACACTAAATCCCCAGCCTGTGCCTGTGAAAGCGGGATATGCTGGGTAGCGTCATACTGTGCCTGTGCCGTTCTCGGCAGACTGATACCAGCTTTTCCATAACACCATTGAACCAGCCCCGAACAGTCAAAAGAAGTGTTAGGATTGCTCCCGCCGTACACATAGTCCCAGCCTTGATATTTCAGAGCTTCATTCATTATCTTCTGTGCCAGCTCGCCCGATACTTGACTGACAGTGAGATACTGGCTGACAAGCTCCACATAGAACATATTCCCGTACCCGTATCGCCAGCCACCGTTGCGGGCGACAGCGATAGGGTTCGTGTAGGTGACTTTCTTCCCGCCAGACTTGTCACGGGCGAAATTCTCTGCCAGCGTGAAGCTGTGCTTTTTCCCGTTCTTAGCCACATAGCCGATATAGCCACCTCCATAGTTATAAGACTGTACCACCACGTTTATATCCTCTATGCCTTGACTTTCTGCTGAAGAAAGCAGGGACGCAAAATACTTGCACCCCTGCTTGATTGAGCTTTCCGTATCAAGGGAATTAGGCGGTAAGCCCATACTCTCGGAACTCTGCATAACGTCCTCGGCTGTCCCGCCACTTTCCACCTGTATGATTGCCAGCAGATAGGGGACGTACTCGGAAATGCCGTACTCTCTAGCGTATTTCTCGACCATAGGCTGATGTTTCAAGACCTCTGCGGACAGGTTCATTCCCGTTACCCATGAGGAAGAACCACCGCCCCCGTCGTCGTCCTCGGCACTGATAAGCACACCAAAGAAAAGCACTATTGCAATGAGAAATGGAAATAGACTGCCGATAATGGCGATATGTCTTAGTTTCATTTCTTACGTCCTTTCTTTTTCGTGGTGTTTATGGTCGCTTTCTTGATGTTTCGCTCTTTTCTGGTGGTCTGTCGGTTCAGTGTTGAATGCCAAATTAAATGATAAATAGTTCTTCAATTTATTTTGTTAGAATACAAGGTGAGATAACTGTAATATTCAAATTAAATTGTCCGAGCTATTTATATTATTTGCTACGTGATATAACTAAAAAATGCATCTAGGATGCACTTTTTTTGTTATAGTTTTCAAACACCGATTTGATTCCATATGCAATTCTAAGACTTATATCTAAATCTTCGAACACCTCGTATATTGCCTCTGTATTCCAGAATATATCCGTTGGGTGGGCAAGCCCTATTGTCATATCTCTCATAACGAAACATATTTCCCAGTCAAGTTCATTCTCTATTAAACGACACCATTCACTTCGATTATCAATGACAATATCAAATGAATAATAAACGAATGTTTCCATGCTCCTGATTGTACCAACACATTTGACCTCATCTTTATTTTTATATATATAATCCATTTTCTTATCCCAACTCATTATCATTAAAGGCCATCATGACAGTATCTGTATCTATGACATTCTGATTTCTATTATTGCCTGCCAGTAGACTTTTATTGCACAATTGATTGATCAATCGTGGTACACCATTTGATGCATTTATAATTGCCTCTACAGCACTTGCTTCAAATACCTGTTGATGGCATCCAGCTCCTTTTAGCTTCTCCTGAATATATTTTCGTGATTCCTCTTTGTTAAGATTTTCTATATGATAGTTCATGACTATTCTCTGTTTTAATGGCTCGTGTATCGCCAGATTAAACGTATTATTGAGCTGCGGCAGTCCTGCTAACAGAACGACTGCCTGATCACTTGAATCCATTTCAAAATTAAAGAGTATTTTTAGATCGTTAAGTATCCCATTTCTTAAATAGTTTGCTTCATCGAGAATGATAATCAGTGTCATTCTTTTTTCGATGGTATATCTTTCTATGGCTTTTTGAATAGCCTTGAAATTATCGCTTTTTCGATGATATGCTTCCAGTCCCAATGCTTCTGCCAGCTGTCTATAGAATTCCATCACTGTTAATGTTGACATGGGTATATAGATAACTTTATATGCTGATTGATTAAGACTCTTGACCCAATGCCTTATCATGGTTGTTTTGCCTCGACCTGGCCCTCCAGTTAAGACACCAAATCCTTTTGTCTGTACAAGATAGTTCAATCTGAATATCAGTTCCTTATAATCATTTGTTTCTACTAGGACATCTTTTGAATTCTTGATGAATGGATTGAATTCCAGTCCATATCTGCTGGTATAGTTCATGTTATTTTTCCTCCGTAAATTTTATTTTATTTCGTTTAACAGTTGCATTTGCCTGTTTGTCAAGCAGATGTATTTCTTCCAGTTCACCTGATTCCTTATCGACGATATAAATTTTAGATAAATCTGGTGAATATCTTAAAAGCAGTTTCTGTCCTGCATATCTGTAATTGACCTCATATTCTTTTTGATCTATCATGATGACGTTATCGTTAGATACTTTTCTCTCTTTTTCTATAAGGAATATTTTGTCTATCTTTTCATCATCATATCTTTGGATGAGTGATGATTCTTCAAAGAATCTATCCTGTGGTGTCTTTTTGTTCAAGGACCTGTGGATGGTTTGATTATATCGTTGTACATACTGCATTAATGACTCCCTCAATTCATCAAGACTCTTATAATCATTCATATGAAGTCCTGACATCCATTGTTCCTTCATCGTTTTAAACCATCTTTCTATCTTGGCTTTTGATGTAGGTGTCCTTACGGCACAGTAATTGATAACTGTTCCCATTCGTGCTGCTAATAATGTCATTTGATTGCATCTGTAATTTGCACCATTGTCGAAGTTAAATATCTTTGGTTTTCCATGCTTTTTTACCGCACTTTTAATGACACTCATCAGATTTATGTAATTATCATTCAGGAATATATCTATGCCAACGATATATCTTGAGGCATCATCTATTAATGCGATAATATATGTTCGCTCTTTTTTTCCATCAATTTTGAGGTATGGTCCTACACTCGAATCCCCACACCAGACTTCATTGATATGTTTTCTTTCATATCTTCGCATATCCTTGTTTTTTGTAGGTGTATCTTCTTTTTTGAGTCGATTGACGACCCTGTTGACAGTGGATAGGGATATTTCTTTTGACCTGATGGTACCATTATCTTTTAGCTTTTGATAAACGAGTGTCGCAGGTAGTCTGGGATATTCCTTAATTAAATAGGATATTTGAGTCATGATATCCTCATCTACCTTTCTATATGTCGCCTTGTCACTTCTTGACTGTGGCTTCAATCCATCAAAGCCATTTTTCATATATGCTCGATACCATCTTGCAATCGTATATGCACTTATCTTATAGTCCTCACCATTTGGATGCTCATATACCCTGGAAGCTGCCTGAGTAAAAAATGCTGACTTGGATAAATTATCATCAATTGTCCCAGTGACCAGCGGGGCTATGATTCCATATCGAAATAAAGCGATATCTGTTGATTTTTTTGCGTTCATTTGTCTTGTTCCTCCTTATACAGCTGCCATTGTATATGAAGTTTAAGGTATTCGAAAGTCAGGCTATGTGGGTAAGATTATATAGAATATTTGGTGTGCATTTAATCTGCATAAACTGTCTTTTAAAATGAAAAAAGCACTGAAAAACCAAAGAACTATCTAATTGAATATTTTCAGATAGTAGTCTTTGTTTCCAATGCATCGTATACTGTTTCTTTATGTAGGAAATATTGGATTCATCTATATTTGGATTTTCAATCATAAGCTGATTCAAATCCTGCATAGAATTTGAGCGAATAATGGATAGAGTGTCATGAAATAGAATTTGACTATAAGGAATAATGACAGATAGTAAAAATGCATGTGTATGATGACAATGCTTACATTTGAATCTTTGGATTTTAAGGGGAATGATGCCATCTGGTGTTTTGATTTTGCGCGTATAAAAGCCATGCTTGATAAGATGTCCTTTATGATGACATGGACATTCTAGAGAAGCGATATTAAGATCTTCAAGACATTCATTATAAAATGTTTGCATTTTAGAAAAGTTTTGATTGAATGTGTCTGAGTAATAGGTTATCATATAAGTGTTCTTTGAACAGAGGATAAAGGCTAGCATTGGTGTGAGAGGCTTTATCCTTTTCCTTTCCAGCTATTATCATACTAAAATAGTCTTATCATTTAAAGTGATTATTTCTTATTCATTCACTTTGATAAGACTTTTTCTTTTATTTTGACTATTTTCTTTATTTTTCTTTTTATTTAATTTGGCATTCAACAGATAGTGTTGTTTTTCATGATGCGTATAGAGAGCTACTGAATACCTATGGAGATTCAATACATAACATCAGTCTGGATGCAGGATTCATAACACCTGCAATATGTCGAGAAATCATAGAGGATGGAATCAGACCTTATCTGCCATATAAAAGACCCATGACAAAAAAAGGATTCTTCAAGAAATATGAATATGTCTATGATGAAAAGCTAGATATTTATATATGTCCAAATAATAAGGACTTGAAATATACCACAACAAACAAATCAGGATACAGGGAATACAAATCAAATCCAAAGGACTGTGAAGGATGTCCATTTTTAGAAAAATGTACACAGAGCAAGAATCACCAGAAGGTCATCACAAGACACGTATGGGAGGAATATAGAGAATTGGCGGATGAAATCAGATATACACCAGAATGGAAGGACATATACCCGTTAAGAAAAGAGACAATAGAAAGAGTCTATGCAGACTGCAAAGAAAAGCATGGATTAAGGTTTACGAGAATAAGAGGACTAAAGAAAAATCAACAGGAATCGTTGATTATTTTTGGCTGCCATAATTTAGGCAAATTGGCGAGAATGAAAAAAAGGAGAGGTCTCATAAATATGACCTCACCGAACAAAAAAGAAAGACATATAAGGAAAATAGTACAAATTTATCAATTTGCATAAAAAATAAAAAGAAGTGGTAGATTTAATAAAAAATTCTACCACTTTGTCAACAGCCTGAAGTGAAATTGAAAAATTTCACTTTTTTTCATTTTTAAGAAGAAAAAATTGAAAAAAATGTATATATAATAATTAGGGGCTACTGATGAAAGGAAGGGTCAGCATGAAAGAATTAACCGTACAACAGCAATGTGAAATTCAAGGTGGAGGTTTAATTGCGACTGCATTACTCTATTTGATATTAGGTGCTGCAGCGTATAAAATTATTAAATCGAAGAAGGGAAGAATTTCAATTCCAAGACTCATCAGTATTGAATGGAGAGATTAGTGATATGAAAGGCAATTTGCCTTTCATATTTTTATATGTTATAGCATAGATTAGAAAGGGTGATTAAAATGAAGTTTGAATGGAAAGTTGTTATTTTTGCAGTTGTTAGTTCTTTGGCTTTTATGTTTATTTTTACATATGGATGCTCTCTAGGACAAAAGACACTTTATGCATATCAGGTTGGTATTTATAAGGAAGCAAGTAATAAAGATGAAAAATTAGCTGAATTGAAAGAAATGGGAATCGAAGGATATACCTATACAAAAAATGACCAATATTATGTATTATCAATGATTAGTGAAAAAAAAGAAGATATAGAAAAACATGCTACACAGGTAAAAGGAATCATGAAAACTTATATTGTGCCAACATCTACCACAAATGAAATGTTATTGGATTCTTTATCGAAAGGTGATAATCTATGATTAAGACATTACCATTAGAAGAAAATCCACGTGAAAAAGCATTAACATAT
>USRP01000033.1 GCA_900557185.1 uncultured Mycoplasmatota bacterium | reverse complement strand
TCTTAAGCTTTATTATTTTTCACAATCGTAAATAACAGATTACTAAGTGATATTTAACCTACAAAAAAACATCTACTCACATAGATGTTTTAATATTTCTTACTTCATGTTGATATTCATATTTATCTTTTCCTGACATAACTATACCACTTTTCTTTTTAACTTTTCTTGTAACATAAATTCAAAAGCATAAAATTTATTACTAATATGATCTGTTAAAGTAGAAAAATTATTATTTAAATTTAACAAATAAATCATATCCTCTATTTCTTTTAGAATGTTAAAATCCATTGTTTCAATATGATTATTTTCTAACATATCTATCCACTGTAATATATTAGATTTCATAAATATAAGATCAATGTTCTTTAAATCATATTGATTTGTTTCTTGTAGTTGTATCAAATCTTGTACTATAGTTTTCTCATATCTTAACATCCCTTCTACAACAACCATAACATAAGATTCTTTATTGTCAACAAAAAAAGAACAGATATACTGTTCTTACAATTGTGCAATAATGCATAAACATAAGAAGACAGCACCTAATACTGCAGTTGCTCTTGTAATAAATAGCTCTCCTCCACGTTCTTTTCTGTTTTGAAATAGATTCTCACTTCCACCAGTCATAATCTGAGCTGCATCCTCAGCTTTACCACTTTGTAAAAGGACAATCGCAATTAATAAAATTGATACAATTAAAATAGCAATTTCCATATTCTTCGCTCCTTTATGTCTTTAATAAGATACCACATTTTCACAAACATTTCAAGTATTATTGTAAATGAATACTATCTACTTTGCCAATGTTTTTATATGTGATTGCAATACCATAGGCACTATACTTCGCTTCTTGATGATTCATAAATGATAATAAATCATATGTTACTTCTGTAATTTGATTATCTTTTTCTTTTGTTGTAATGGTAATTTTACCTTTAGCATTGCTATGACTATTGTGATAAATTGAAATAAATTTCTTTAAATTTATCGTATATGTTTTTAAAATACTACCATCTTTATAGTTTGTTGTTGCTTCTAAAGAGGCATCTTCTAATAAACGATAAGTCATATCTGGTTTTAATGTCATTTCGATGAATTCTTCTTGTGTTGCTTCTAATTTTCCTTCACTTTTTTTATAGACAATACCATTATCGATGAAATAATTTGTTTGATCTAATTTATTTTCAAATTCTTCTTGATATTCATATCGTCTACCAACTAATTCTCTTGTTTGTAATTGATTGGTTGTTAGATCAGCAAATGTTAAAGTAGTTGTGAATTCATAATTATCCATATCGCGATAGATTTCTAAGGCATCTTTCTTTTCTTGTTCTGTTTCTTTTATCATAGTTGGTTTTGGGGATTGTCTTAAACCTCCAGCAACAATGAATAAAAAGATAAACCAAAATACTAAAACCATCATAGCGCGGTAACGTTTATTAGACCATGCTTCTTTTAACATTTTCCAAAAAGAGAATTTCTCTTCTTCTTCCATTTTTTGTAATTGTTCTCGATATAGTTCTTCTTCTGTTTTTACTTGTTCTTCTACTTCGACTTGTTTCTTTTTCATAATACCCCTCAACTTAATACTTTACCAACGAAATTACCATGACTCATTTGTCCATTGGCATAGCTTTTCGCATCCATTTTTTTCTTTCCATCTGGTTGAACCACGGTAAAAATAATTTCTCCATTACTTACTTTTACACCAAATCCATTATCATATATTTTGGTAATAGTTCCATCTAGTAATTGTGGATATGTATTATATGATTCTTGACATTCCCATACTTTTAAACGTTTTCCTTCATAAATACAATAAGCTCCTGGGAAATCATTTAATCCTCTTACTTGATTATATACTTGTCTCATTGTATGACTAAAGTTAATTTTCTCATCTTCTGGTTTAATATTAAATCCATAAGTTGCTTGACTAGAATCTTGTGGTGTTCGTGTGGCTGTTCCATCTAAAATAGATGGTAATGTATCTAATAGTAAATCTCTTCCTAATAGGCTTAATTTATCATGTAAAGTACTTGCTGTATCAGTATCAGTAATTTCTATTTCACGTTGTGAAATCATATCTCCTTCATCCATACCTTCACTCATATACATGATAGTAACACCCGTTTTAGTCATTCCATTTAAAATGGCACGATGAATTGGTGCTCCTCCTCTTAGTTTTGGAAGTAATGAAGCATGGACATTAATACAACCGTATTTTGGATAAACAAGTAATTCTCTTGGTAAAATTTGTCCATAAGCACATGTAATAATTAGATCAGGTTTTAAAGATAGTACTTCTCCATAATCCTCACGAATCTTTTCTGGTTGAACTACTAAAATAGTATGTTTCTCACCTACTAATTTAACAGGTGTTTTTCTAATTTCTTGTTTTCTTCCTACTGCTTTATCTGGTTGGGTTACAATACCACGTACACGATATTTAGAAATTAACCCTTCTAAAATTGGAACACTGAACTCTGGTGTTCCCATAAATACAATATTTATATTCTCTTTTACATCTAAATTTTCTATATCCATAGTATCACCATATTCATTTTAACACATTTCTATTTATCTTTCAAAAAAAGAAGCATCTGCTTCTTTAAAAAAATAAAAGGAACACACAACCATCTATTTTTCTACAAAGTAGTTCATAAGATGAAGGTGTGAAGAGAGATTTTTTTACATCTACTCCTTATTGCACCTTATGTTCCTACTTATCAATATCTGATTGATGCGTTCCCTAATCTATTATATGCGAAAAAATACATTTTGTGAATAGTTTATACACGAATTGGATTCAGGTCGATTTCAAGTTTACATTTTTTTTCTACCATATACTGTTCTTGTAAGAATTTTAATTTAGAAATTAATTGTGGTGATTTCTTATATTTCAATATGAATTGAATGGTATATACTTGATTGATTTTTGGCATATTCGAAAAACTAGGTCCTAATACTTGTAAAGTAGTTTCTTTTTGTAAATAATTTTTTATCTTATTGGCTTCTTTTAATAAGTGCTGATCATCTTTTCCTTTTAATTGAATTAAAGTTAAATTTGTATATGGAGGATAGTTTAGTTTTTTACGAATGTTCATTTCTTCTTGATAGAAACCTTGATAATCGTGTTTACTAGCATATAAAATACTATAATGATCTAGCTGAAATCCTTGTAGAATAACTTCTCCTAACTTATCAGCTCTTCCTGCTCTTCCTGATACTTGATTGAGTAGTTGAAAGGTTCTTTCAGCACTTCTAAAGTCAGGAACATTTAAAGAGTTATCGCTTTCTAAAACACCAACTAATGTAACATTGGGAAAATCTAATCCTTTGGCAATCATCTGGGTACCAATTAAAATATCATATTGATGTTCAGAGAAGGCTTGAATCATTTTCTCATGACTTCCTTTTCTCGTTGTTGTATCGACATCCATACGTAATACATTGGCAGTTGGAAAAGTCTTTTTGACATATTCTTCTAAACGTTCTGTTCCCATACCAAAGGTTTGAAAAGAGTCTCCTTTACAATTGGGACATGTTTTCCATACTGGTTTATGATAACCACAGTAGTGACATTGCATACCATGTAATTCTTTATGATAGATTAAAGGAATATCACAGTTTGGACACATATCTACTTCGCCACAGTTTTTACAAGTAACGACTCTAGAGTATCCCCTTTTGTTGAGAAGTAAGATAATTTGTTCTTTTTTTTCTAAACATTGTTTGATTTTCTCTTCTAATAAACGGGATAAAATAGGATGTCCTTTTTTGATTTCTTCTTTCATATCTACAAAGTGCATCGTTGGAAAAGTATCGTTAATTCGATGTTTCATTTCTAATAATTCATAGATACCTAATTTAGCTCTTGTATAGCTTTCTAAAGAGGGTGTTGCACTTCCCAGTACAATTGGACATTGATAGTTTTTCGCACGATATAAAGCCATATCAATGGCGTGATATTTAGGCATATTTTCCTGCTTATAAGTAGTCGAATGCTCCTCGTCAATAATAATCATCCCTAGATTAGTAAATGGCGCAAAAATGGCACTTCTAGCCCCAATTACAATCGATACTTCTCTTCTTTCAATCTTACGCCATTCATCATATTTCTCACCAAGTGATAAACGACTGTGTAAAATAGCAATCTGATTTCCAAAACGATTACGAAAACGTTCTACCATCTGTGGTGTTAAACTAATCTCAGGTACTAATACAATCGCTTCTTTTCCTTTTTGAATCACATGTTCAATCAAACGCATATATACTTCTGTTTTCCCACTACCAGTAACACCGTGTAATAAAAAAGGAGAAAATTGTTGTTCTTTCATAAGAACTCTATCTATCACAGATTGTTGTTCTGCATTCAAGATTACTCTTTCTTCTGTTGTTAGTTCTTTTAATTTTAAACGATATACTTCTCGTTCAATTCTTTGAATTACCCCCTTTTTCTCTAGTGTCTGTAAAGAGGAAGAAGAAATTTGTAACAACTCTTTTCGTGGAAGCATCGGTTGTTCTTTTAACAGAGAAATAATGGCTTGTTGTTTTTCATTGCCAATATATGTTTGATCTACTAATTGATAATAGGTCTCATATTTTTTCGATACTTTTGTATTTTTACGGGCTTTCAGTGCTCTTGGTAACATCGTCTGATAGCAACTAACTAAACTAGAAAGTGTTTTCTTCTGCATATACTTTCCTAATTTTAATAGTTCTTGATTTAATATAGCATGTTCATCAATTACTTTTAAAATATCTTTGACTGGGTAATCACATTCTTTTTGTCTAGTAATATTTAAAATAAACCCTTCTAAGTGTTGTCTACCAAATGGGACAAGAACTCTTTTTCCGATTTCTACTTGTGTTTCTAACGCTGGTGGAACTTGATAAGTAAATGTTTTATCAATTGCTTTCGCACTTAGTTCCACGATGACATCTACATACATATTCCACCTCCTTTTTTATTATACAAAAAGAAACACTATTTTTCTAGTGCTTCTTCAATACGAATTAATTGATTATATTTACAAATACGATCTGTTCTAGACATAGAACCTGTTTTTATTTGTCCTAAATTAAGACCAACTGCTAAATCAGCAATCGTTGTATCTTCTGTTTCTCCACTACGATGAGAGATAATTGTCTTATAACCATGCTTGCGAGCTAGTTCAATCGTTTCTAATGTTTCTGTATAAGTACCAATTTGATTTACTTTTAATAAAATGGCATTCCCTGCTTTTTTATCAATTCCCATTTGTAAACATTTTTTATTTGTTACAAATAAGTCATCTCCTACTAATTGGATTTTATTACCAAGACGTTCTGTAATTTTTGTAAATCCTTCCCAGTCATTTTCATCAACTGGATCTTCAATAGAGATAATTGGATATTTACTTACTAATTCTTCATAGAAATCGATTAATTCATCGGTTGTTAATGTTCTATTTTCTCCTGCTAAAACATATTTACCATCTTGATAGAATTCACTGGCGGCAACATCGATTGCTAGTGAAACATCAATACCAGGTTGATATCCTGCTTTTTGAATTGCTTCCATGATGAATTCAAATCCTTCTTGATTACTTTTTAAATCAGGAGCAAATCCTCCTTCATCCCCTACACCAGTATGATATCCATGTTCGTTTAATACTTTCTTTAATGTATGAAATACTTCTGAACCAACACGAATTCTTTCTTTGATGGTATCTCGATTAGGAATAATCATAAATTCTTGAAAATCTAATAAATTATCTGCATGACCTCCACCATTGATGATATTCATCATTGGAACTGGTAATGTAGTCCCATTTCCAACATATTTATATAGTGGCATATTGTGATCATTGGCAGCTGCTTTTAATGTTGCCAGAGAAACACCTAAAATCGCATTTGCTCCAAAACGACTTTTATTTTCTGTTCCATCTTCTGCAATCATTTTATAATCAACTGCTTTGATATCATCTGCATCCATACCAACAACAATTTCTTTTAATTCATGATTGACATGTTCTACTGCTTTTAATACACCTTTACCCATATATCTATTAGGATCTTGATCACGTAACTCGAGAGCTTCACGCACTCCTGTCGAAGCTCCAGATGGTACAGCAGCACGACCCATAACTCCATTTTCTAAAATAACATCTACTTCTACGGTTGGATTACCTCTTGAATCTAATATTTCACGACCTATTACATCTTTAATTTTTGACATTTTCTCGCTCCTTTTTTAATATGTCTATTTGTTTTTTAAATTCTTCTCCACGAACTTCAAACGATGGGAACATATCCCAAGATGCACAAGCTGGAGAAAGTAAGATAATATCTTGTGGACTTGCTAAATCAAATCCGGCATGTACTGCTTCTTCGATTGTATTTACTAAAATACAATCTTTCCCTATTTCTTGGCAGTATGTTTGAATTCTCTCTTTTGTTTCTCCAAGTGCAATGACAACACGGACATGGTTCATCGAATCATCTAGTTCATGAAAGTCCTGTCCACGTTCTAATCCGCCCATAATTAAGACAACTGGCTGTTGAAATGAATTCAAAGCCGTAATGGTTGCTTCATTATTGGTTGATTTAGAATCGTTGTAAAAAGTTTTATCTTCGATTTTATCGACAAATTCTAGACGATGTTCTACGCCACCGAAATTATTTAATACTCGCTTGATTGTTTCTTTGGTAACGCCAAATGGTAGTGTAGCAAGGATTGCGCACATGATATTCTCATAATTGTGCATACCTTGAACACGAATATCAGAAAGTTCGATAAATGGTTCGCCATGAATGTAAATATAGCGATCTTGTACATAAGCATCTGCTTCTTGATTCATACTAGAAAAGAAGACTTTTTTAGATGGGATATCTTTAGAAATATCTATGACATGTTGATTGTCTAAATTTAAAACGGCAATATCATGTTTGGTATGGTTTTGAAAGATACGTTTTTTGGTATTCAAGTAATTTTCAAATGTTCCATTGAAGTCTAGATGAACTTCACTTAAGTTGGTTACAACACTGACATTTGTTTTAAAGTGATATAAATCATATAGTTGATGATCAGATACTTCTAAAACAAGATAATCACCTGGTTTTACGTCTTCGATTATTTCACAAAGAGGGGTTCCAATATTTCCTGCTAAATGAACTGGTAATCCCTGTTCTTTCATAAATTCATATAAGATAGTAACGGTTGTCGTTTTCCCATTAGAACCAGTAACGCCAATCACATGTACTGTTTTATCTAGATAATAGCTTGCTACTTCTATTTCTCCAACAACTGGAATCTTTAATTTTTTTGCTTTTTGAAGTAAAGGATGATTACGAGGAATACCAGGATTTTTGACAATCACATCATATGTCTCGTCCAATAATTCCTCCGGTTCTTTGGTAATGGCTACTTCGACACCTAATTCATTCAATTTTTTTACTTTCTCTATGTCTTGTTCTTTGGAATCAGTTACTAAAATAGAGGCTGCATGTTTTGCTAAAAAAGTACTTGCTGCATATCCACTACGCGCCATTCCAAATACAAATATTTTCTTATTTTCAAACATATTATCACGTATAATCAATCTTAAGGAAATTAATCCGATTTTTGATTGAT
>USRP01000032.1 GCA_900557185.1 uncultured Mycoplasmatota bacterium | reverse complement strand
TGAGAAAAGTAGAAAGAAAGAGAATGAATCCAGAACATAAGAAATATTTTCTAGTGGGTAGTCTATGTATTGCTATCTTTCTCATGCTAGGAATTGGGTATGCAGCATTATATGGGGGCGTTGGTGGATTCGGTGGCAGCTTTGTGTACTATGACGACAGTCATGGGACGCGTCCAGTTGTATTTTTAAAATCCTCTATTCAACTCACTGGAGGAAATGGAACTCAATCAAATCCATTTGTAATCGGGTAAAAAATAACTCAGTTCATTGAACTGAGTTTTTACATCATTTGATAGTTTGATGTGTTTGAGAATTTATTATCACTTTGCATCATTTGTTCTAAACGATTTACACGACGCTCTAATGAATCAACTTGTGTTTGTAATTGATTTATCATAGAATCACTGGTATTTAATTGTTGTTGTGTTAAAGGATTTACACTTGTCATATTTTGATTCATCATTGGGTATGTTCCCATAGGTCCAGGCATTGGGTATGGCATAGGCATCCCTCCTTGCATTGGCATCATACCATTCATTTGATAAGTAGGATACATATTCCCTCCACAGTTACGATCTTTTTTCATAATACACTTCCTTTTCATTCTAATTCATTATATGTAAAAATAGTTTGTTTGTACCATATTATTTTCATTTTTCTACTTTTTTTGTAAGGGATGACATGATATAATGATTTTGGTGGTTTGATGAGATTAAAAAAAGTACCTGGTGCTTTGGAAAGAATAGAAGCATCGGATGAAGTGATAAAAGAAGGAAATGAATATCGTGGTCATTATGATTCTTTATTTCCAAAAAAACAACCAATTCATATTGAGATTGGAATTGGAAAAGGAAAGTTTATTACAGAGATGGCTGAATTACATCAAGAGATTAATTATATTGGAATTGAAAAATACGATAGTGTTTTAATTCGTGCTTTAGAGAAGCAAGAAGAAAAACAATTATCTAATTTACGTTTAATGCGTTTGGATGCAGAAAAAATTGCTGATGTATTTGATCATGAAATTGAAAGAATTTATTTAAATTTTTCAGATCCATGGCCAAAGAAACGTCATGCCAAAAGAAGACTTACAAGTCCTGAATTTTTAAAAGCTTATGATATGATTTTTAAAAATACAAAAGAAATTATTATGAAGACAGATAACCGTAAGTTATTTGAATATTCGATTATGTCGTTTACTGATTATGGATATCATATTGAAGAAATTTCTTTAAATTTATATGAAGATGAGATGCCAGAAAATGTGGCAACTGAATATGAAACAAAGTTCCATAACTTAGGTTTTCCTATCTACCGTATGGTAGTGAAAAAAGACTAGACAAAAAATTGACATGTAAAATTGTGTTAAAATTAGGTGAATTGAAAAAAGTTTGTTATAATGAGCTAAAGAGTGGTGAGGTATCTTGAAGAAAAAGGGCTTAGTGATAATGCTCTTAAGTGTCATCCTGTTTACTGGTTGTACTGTGGTACGAATTGATACGACTAATATTGATAATATTATCAGTGTTGTTCTATCAAAGAAAAATACCCTTTATAATCGTGTAGGAAAAGGATATAAATACTATGTTCCAAGAGGTGTAACTTACATTGATACAACCGAGTTAAATGATAAGTTATATTCGAATGGAAACTATTATTATTTATATATTGATGCGGTTAGTTATTATCACAAGGTAAAAATTAATTACAAGGAAAATCCTGATGCATATTATTCTAAGAAGATTGAAGCAAATGGAAAAGATGGATACCTGGAAATTCAAAAACAAAAAAATGGAAAGTATGTCATTGAATTTGTGTATAACTACGCAAAGATTGAAGCAATGGTTGATGAGAAAAGTATCAATGAAGTTGTTTTGAATGCAAGTTATATTTTATCCACTGTAAAATTTAACAATAAGGTTATTAAACTGATGTTAAATGAAAATTATTTTACGAATAAAGAAGAGAAGTATGATATTTTTGCAGATAAGAATAATAATAATTCATCAAATTCTCATCTCGTAGAATATGAAGAAGATAATAAGGGGAACGATTGATAAAATATAAGAGGTGAAAATATGGGCTTTTTAGACAAAGTGAAGAATTTATTTACAGAAGAGGAAGAAGTATACGAAGAACCAATTAAAAAAGAGGTAATTAAAGTTGAAATACCAGCGCCTGAAGTGGCAAAAGAAGAACCAAAAGAAAAAGAAGTTGTAAAACCAGAAGTAAAACCTGAACCAGTTTTAGTAGAACAAAAAAAGGAGGAGCCAAAAAAACCAGCACCTGTTTTCTTTGATGATAAGGATTTTGAAAATATTGAAAGACGTGTTTCTAAGCCAAAACCAGAACCAAAGAAAAAGAAGGAAGAAGAACCAAAAAGAGTTGCTTATCAAATGAGTAAACAACGTCTTCATGAGGAGAGAAAGAATTTTAAACCTTCTCCAATTATCTCACCAGTATATGGTGTATTAGATAAGAATTATCACAAAGATGATATTGTTCCAAAAAGAGAATTTAGAACAGATCGTGTAGGGGGAGAACTTACAATTGATGATGTACGTAATAAAGCTTATGGTACATTAGAAGATGATATTGATTCGACATTATTTGGAGCACCAAAAGAAGAAAAGAAAGCTCCGATGAATGGTTTAGAAGATGACATCTTTAAAGATTTAGAATTAGATATGGGTAAAGAAGATGTCACAATGGATACACATATGGAAGTAGAAGATGATTTAGAATTTCAATTAGATGAACCAAAAAATGAAGATGAAAATTTAGTAGAAGAAGCAATGAACATGGATGAAGAAACACCTAAGAAGAGTCGCAAGAAAAGAGCAAAAGAAGAAGAAAAAAAAGAAGAAGATAATTTAGATGATAGTGATCTATTTAATTTGATTGATTCTTTTTATGAAAAGAGGGATGAAGAAGAATGAGCGATGTAAATATCTTTTTTTCAATCATGATTTATATATTAGCGTCGATTTTATTAATTGTTTTAATTGCATTATGTATTAAATTAATACATACACTTACTAAAGTAGATAGAGTTATCGATGACATTACTGTAAAATCATCTAAGTTAGATAATCTCTTTAATGTAATAGATACAACTGCAGATGCAGTAAATTCTGTTAGTAATTCGATTGTAGGTTGGATTACCAATCTGTTTAATCGATTATTAAATAAATAGAAAGAGGGTTATAATATGAGTAAAAAGAAAAGTAGTGGATTCGGGAAATTTGCATTAGGTGCATTAGTTGGAGCATCTTTAGGAATTTTATTTGCTCCAAAAAAAGGTAGTGAAACGAGACAAGATTTAAAACGTTTAATCGACGACATGATTGCCAAAATAAAAGATATTGACATTGATGAAGTTCGTGAAACTTTTGAAGTAAAACTATATCAATTAAAAGAAGATATTGATGATCTTGATAAAGAGAAAGTATTAAAGATTGCGAAAAAGAAAGCACAACAAATTCAAGATGCGGCAACAGAACTTGTAAACTATGCGATTGAAAAGGGAACACCAATGTTGGAGAAAAGTGCAAATGCAATTCGTGAAAAGGCAATCCAAACAACAAAAGATGTCTTAAAGAAATTAGAAACGGAAGAAAAATAGTTTTCTTCCTTTTTTTTCTTGGCAAATTCGTTTATAATAAGATTGGGTGGTAACATGAGAGATAAATATTCCGAATATCGATTAAAAATATATGCCGATAAAGGAAAACTAACACCAAAAAGTAGTGCTTCTTTTGTGATAACTGAAAGTAGTCGAAATACAGTTTGTTATGAATTAAGAGGAAAGGAAAATATGACATTAAAAGATATTGACCAAGTCACATTTCCTTTTGAAACTCAAATGCAGTTTTTAGAGTATTTCTTTCATATGACAAATATGAATAATATTCCTACTGTTCGTATTTATAAAAAAAGAAAGAATTATAAAAAAGACGAGGAGAAAGAAGTAGAATTAGAACCTTTATATCGTAGTCCAGAACTTGCTTTATTATTAAATTGTGTTAGTAATGATGCAACGATATTAAATACGAGAAAGAAAAGCTATCGTATATTGAAACATCGTTGTTATTATCCATTATATAGTAATCCTGATTATGTACAGTATATCATGGGAGATCATACTAAGACAGCTATTTCAGATCGCTTTTTAGATATTTATAAACGCTATCAAAAGAAAAATGATAGTCGACAAGAAATAGGCATTGATAAAGAATTAAAACAATATGAAAAAGAACAATTAAAACATTATTCTAAGATGAGAGGATTTCTTGTTACTTATCAAAATTATCAAAATGATATGCAAAATAACTATACGACTCATCGTGATCCTTTAGAAAAAGAAAGACAACCAGAAAAGTCATGGGAGAAACAGGTATTAGATGGAGAGATTGATTTAACAGGAATTCCTAAAAATGCCAGAAATGATTTTTATAATGCATTTAATGAATTACAAGTACTACAAGAAAAAGTAGATGGATTAAAAAAGAAAAATACTTCTTATGGATTACATCGTCAAATTATGGAATTAGAACAAGGAATTCAAGAGAAGTTTGTAGCGTTAAGATGGATGTATGAACAAATGAAAAGTGATGCAATGGTAGAAGATCATGACATTGTAGGATTTGATGAAGAAATGAGAGAAGGGGCTATTTATTATCCAAATAGCTATGGTGAATTATGCAGGAAGACAAAATAGAAAAAGTAATGGAACAATTTGATTTATCTTTTTTACAGAATGTCTCATGGATGAGTGAACATAAAAAGAATGAATTACAAGAGAGAATACTACATTTACGAGAAATAAAACAAGAAAAAGAACAGTTAAAACAAGAGAGAAGTAAAATACAAATGAATATAGAACGTATGACGGATGCATATGAAATGGAAGTAAAAAAGATTTTATCACTATTAGCTTCTAATATAGAGGCTATGGAACCAATGAATGTCACGGATGTGAAAAAAGAAATACAAGATGGTAAGATAGATGATGATAGTTTTGCACTGGATATTGATCGTGGAGATCCTATCTTTATCCATGATGAAAATTAAAATGGAAGAAGCGTTTGCTTCTTTTCTTACATATATTGAATCGGAAAAACAATATTCAGAATATACAGTTGCAAACTATCGAGAAGATTTAAAAGAATTTAAGACATTTTTAACAAAAGAAAGTATTACTTCTTTAGAAGAAATTGATTATACAACGATTCGTAGTTATTTGATGTATTTATATCAAAAGAAATATGCGAAAAAAACCATTTCTAGATATATTAGTACTTTACGCAGTTGTTTTAAATATTTAACGGAAGAAGGAATGGTACGTGACAATCCTACTTTATTAATTTCTAATCCCAAGTTAGATAAGACATTACCACATTATTTAAACGAACTAGAAATAGAACAATTATTGGATGTCGAAAAAGAACAGACACCACTTTCTATTCGCAATGAGACGATGATGGAATTTTTATATTCTACAGGGGTTCGTGTCAGTGAATTAGTAGCAGTGAAAGTAAATGACTTAAATCAAAGTGAAAAAAAGTTAGTTGTACTTGGGAAAGGAAATAAAGAGCGTGTTGTATTATATGGAAGTCGTTTAGCGGAATTAATTGATTGGTATTTAAAGGATGCAAGACCTCTTTTGTCTCATCATAAAAATTCCCCATATTTATTTTTAAATAAAAATGGAAATCAGTTAACAACGGCAGGAATTCGTGATATTTTAAAAAGAGAAGTGAAAAAGAGTGGATTAAAACAAAAGATTACACCCCATACACTTAGACATACTTATGCGACACATCTATTAAATGGGGGAGCTGATTTAAAAAGTGTACAGGAATTATTGGGACATGAGAATTTATCAACAACACAAATTTATACCCATGTTTCTAACGAACGATTACGAAATGTTTATCTAAATGCACATCCAAGGTCAAGGGAGAAGAAGAAGCATGAGTAAATTATATTTTCGTTATGGGGCGATGAATTGTGGAAAAACGACTGCACTTTTACAAGTGGCTCACAATTATGAAGAAAGAGGACAGAACGCGATTTTAGTGAAACCTAAAATCGATAAGAAAGGAAACAATTGTGTTGTGTCTAGATTAGGTGTGAGTCGACCGGTTGACTTATTATTAGATGAAAAGACACATCCTATTTATCAGATAGAAAAATGGATGAATGATGTAGATTGTATATTAATTGATGAAGCACAATTTCTAAAGAGTTTTCAAGTAGATGAATTTTATACGATTGCCCGTTTATTTGATATTCCTGTGATTTGTTATGGACTTCGTACGAGTTCTGAATTAGAGTTGTTTGAGGGAAGTGCTAGATTACTAGCAATTGCTGATAAGTTAGAAGAACTAGTAACGATTTGTCGTTGTGGTAAAAGAGCAAATTTTAATGTTCGTTTTGATCAAGACGGAAAGATTATTTTTAATAGTGGTGAAACGGTAGCAATTGATGGTATTGATGCAACTTATGAATCTTATTGTGGAACTTGTCATATTGAAAAAGTAAGAGGTTATCATAAAGAGAAAATATTAGAACGAATTCGAAAAGAAAAAGGGAAGTTATAAAAGAGAAAAACTTCTCTTTTTTTGTGTTTTGAATTTTTCCAAAAATTGCTATATTTTAAAGAAAGTATGTTATAATTTAATTGTATATCAATAAAGGAGGCAAAAGTGATATGACAAAGTTTGTGTATTCCTTCTCAGAAGGAAATAAAGATATGCGCGAATTATTAGGAGGAAAGGGTGCCAACCTTGCTGAAATGACAAATATTGGATTACCTGTACCTCGTGGTTTTACGGTTACAACAGAAGCTTGTAATCAGTATTATGCAGATGGAGAAAAAATCAGTGAAACTGTAGAAAAAGAAATTTTTGAGAAGTTAGCTGAGTTAGAATCTATTACTGGAAAGAAATTAGGAGATTTAAAAAATCCATTATTAGTGTCTGTACGTAGTGGATCACGTGCTAGTATGCCTGGTATGATGGATACAGTTCTTAATTTAGGTTTAAATGATGAAGTAGCAAAAGGATTTGCTGAAGAGACAAAAAATCCTCGCTTCATTTATGATTCTTATCGTCGTTTTATTATGATGTTTGCAGATGTTGTAAAAGGATATCCAAAAAATTCATTTGATAAAATGTTAGATGATATGAAACATGAAAGAGGGGTTCATCAAGATACAGAGTTAACTGCTGAAGATATGATGGAATTAACTGAAAGATTTAAAAATATTTATAAAGAATTATCTGGTGTTGATTTCCCTCAAGATCCAAAAGAACAATTATTAGAAGCTGTTAAGGCAGTATTCCGTTCTTGGAATAATGAAAGAGCGATTATTTATCGTCGTATGAATGATATTCCAAGTAGTTGGGGAACTGCTGTAAATGTACAAGAAATGGTTTATGGAAACCGTGGAGATGACTGTGGTACAGGTGTTGCCTTTACACGTAATCCTGCAACAGGAGAAAAGAAATTATTTGGGGAATATTTAATTAATGCCCAAGGAGAAGATGTTGTTGCTGGAATTCGTACACCACAACCAATTGAAACATTAAAAGAAGTAATGCCAGAAGTATACGAAGAATTTGATCGCATTGCTCATATCTTAGAAAATCATTACAAAGATATGCAAGATATGGAATTTACGATTGAAAATGGAAAGCTTTTCATGTTACAAACTCGTAACGGAAAGAGAACTGCCCAAGCTGCTTTAAAGGTTGCAGTTGATATGGTAGAAGAAGGAATGCTTACAAAAGAAGAAGCTATTTTAAAAGTGGAACCAAAACAATTAGATCAATTACTACATCCAACATTTGATGCTGAATCATTAAAAACAGGAAAAGTAATTGCTCGTGGACTTGCCGCTTCTCCAGGAGCTGCATGTGGAAAAATCTACTTTAGTGCAGAAGATGTAACTCTTCATAAAAATGCTGGAGAAAACTGTGTATTAGTTCGTTTAGAAACTTCTCCAGAAGATATTCAAGGTATGAATGATGCCGAAGGTGTTCTTACGATTCGTGGAGGTATGACATCACATGCAGCTGTTGTTGCTCGTGGAATGGGTAGATGCTGTGTTTGTGGATGTGGAGAACTTACGATTGATGAAGAAAATAAAACAATTACGACAAAAGAAGGAACTGTATACCATGAAGGAGATTATCTTTCACTAGATGGTTCTACAGGTACTGTTTATGGTGGAGAAGTAAAAACAAAAGCTCCAGAAATTAGTGGTAATTTTGAAACATTTATGAACTGGGCAGATAGTATTCGTACATTAGGAGTACGTGCTAATGCCGATACACCAAAAGATGCACGTCAAGCGTTAGCATTCGGTGCCGAAGGAATTGGACTTGTTAGAACAGAGCACATGTTCTTTGAAGAATCTAGAATTTTTGCTGTAAGACAAATGATTACAGCTGAGACAAAAGAACAAAGAGAAGCTGCACTTGCCAAAATTTTACCAATGCAACAAGATGACTTTGAAAAAATCTTTGAAGCAATGGAAGGTCGTTCTGTGACAATTCGTTATTTAGACCCACCACTTCATGAATTTTTGCCTCATACAGATGAAGAAATTAAACCGCTTGCTGAAAGTTTAGGAATGACTTTTGAATCATTAAAAGCAAGAATTGAATCATTAAAAGAATTTAATCCAATGATGGGACATAGAGGATGTAGACTTGCTATTACATATCCAGAAATTGCAGAAATGCAAACAAGAGCTGTGATTCAAGCTGCTATCAATGTAAATAAAAAAGGAATGAATATTGTTCCAGAAATTATGATTCCATTAGTTGGTGATGAAAACGAATTAAAATATGTAAAAAATATTGTAACAAAAGTAGCCGATGAAATTATTGCAAACGAAAAGGTAGAATTACCATATCACGTTGGAACAATGATTGAAATTCCAAGAGCTGCATTAACTGCTGATAAGATTGCCAAAGAAGCAGAATTCTTCAGCTTTGGAACAAATGATTTAACACAAATGACATTTGGATTCTCACGTGATGATGCTGGTAAGTTCTTAAATGACTACTATGAAAAAGGAATTTTTGAAAATGATCCATTTGCAAAATTAGATCAAACAGGTGTTGGACAATTAATTCAAATGGCTGCTGAAAAAGGAAGAAGTACACGTCCAGATATTAAACTTGGTATTTGTGGTGAACATGGTGGAGAACCATCAAGTGTAGAATTCTGCCATAGAATTGGACTTAATTATGTATCTTGTAGTCCATATCGTGTACCACTTGCAAGACTTGCTGCTGCGCAAGCCGCAATCAAGCGTGGAACGCAGAAATAGACTCGAA
>USRP01000031.1 GCA_900557185.1 uncultured Mycoplasmatota bacterium | reverse complement strand
AATTCATAAACATCTTGAAATAAATATTTATGAATGTACTTTAGATAATCTACTGATAATTCAAAATTATCTTGATTTAGTAATTCTACAATTCTCATAGATACAAAATCACATTCTAATTCATTATGATTAATATCTTTCTGTTCTTTTTTTGCGGTGTAATATTCTCTTAAACTTTGTTCTACTTCTTTGATTGTTAATTCACCTAAAATATTTTTTTCACTAATCTGTTCAAGATATTTAGATGGTTTTAAATTATCTACTTGTTGTAATCCGATCGCCATATCCCATTGTAATTGTTTTATATACCCCTTAGGCTTTTGTTTTTCTTGATATGGATTCATACTAGAATCTAAATCTTTTTCACTCATATAACTTCACCTAACATTTTCTTTCATTATTATAACATGTATCATACTAAATAGTAAATTAACAAAGTTGCAAAAAGCTTTTTCAAATATAATAAAATTTCTCATTATTTCTATGTTTTTTCAACTTTAAAACATACAAAAAACTAGGATTATCTCCTAGTTGCTTTTTCAATGGGGCGGTATATCGGATTCGAACCGATGCATAACTGAGTCACAGTCAGCCGTGTTAACCACTTCACCAATACCGCCATGTCATTTGACAAATACTATTTTATCAGTAATACTCTATTTTCGCAAGTATTTTTTCTAAAAATACAATAATAACATGCATTTTTATACCCAAAAACTAAACATATACTTTATTTTTGATTATTGACAAACAAAAAGAAGCTATGTATTCATCTCTCTTTTCAACATAACTTCTTTTTTTGTTTCATCATAATATGGTAGGAAAGTCGTCTTATAACCGTATTGATTTTCGATTTCAATTCTCCACATTAGAACATTACTAACCTTCCCTTTAACCACAATTTGTTTTCCTGCTTTCACTTTCTCGGCTTCCTTCACAAGATTTATATCTTGATAACTCTCTGTCTCCTTATCATATTCAATCTCATGTACTCTTAATTGATAAATATCTTCTTTGGCTTCAATTACAACTTGTGTTTCATGTTCTCCATCGGTTTCCATTTTTATAAACACATCATCCTTTTTCTTCTCGTATTTCTCATCTATTTTCGCATAATAATATGCCTGTGATTCATATTTACCAGGCAATCCCTCTAAATAATCCAATAAATCCTTAATATGCCCCTCATCTTTCGAATAGTAGGACACCTCATTAATCGTATATTTCATACGGTAATTATCACCTATTTCAAAGTGATAAATATTATCTTTGGTTGTAATTAAAATATTGCGATCATCTTGTACTTTCATTTTTATTTTTTGAAATTTAATTTGAGAAATCAGTTTTTCTATTTGATTAAAATCTTTTTCATGCACTTGATTATCTTTATAACGAATCCCAGTAATATCTTTCAATACTAAATTAGTTGTTTGTCCAACACAAGCTGTAATCACACTTAAGATAATTACAACAGAACCGATTAATATATATTTTCTCATGATTTCTCACCTCATTTTTAATATGCAAAAAAAGAAAGTAAATATTCTTTTACTTGAAAAATTTAATCAACAAAAAACGCAGACCCAAAGTCTGCATTTTATCTATCTTTTCATTTCTTTTTTATAAATATCTCTTAATTCTTTAAATCTAGCATAATGTACAATTTCTCTTTGTCTTAAAAAAGATAATGGTTCTAATACATCTTTATCATCGGTTAAATCCATCAAGTGTTCATACGTTGCACGTGCTCTTTGCTCTGCTGCCATATTGCTCTCTAAATCAGCAATTACATCTCCTGTTGTCTGTGTATATGTAATTGTGAATGGTACTCCACTAGCATCTGTTGGATATAGCGCGTGATCAAATTGTGCATAATGTCCACCCAATCCAGCATCTCTTAATTCCTTTATTGTCGCACCTTTCATTAATTGTTGTACCATAGTACAAATCATTTCAATATGCCCTAATTCTTCTGTACCAATATCGGTAAGCAATGCTTTCCCTCTACCATCAGGCATAGTAAAACGTTGATTTAAATACTGCAAGCTAGCTGCCAATTCTCCATATGGACCACCGTATTGTGATAGCAAGTATTTCGCCATTTTTAAATCTTTCTTTTTAATATTAATTGGAAATTGTAATCTTTTTTGATATGCAAACATAAATAACCCCCTTAATTATTTTCCCATGGCCATGGTTCATTTACCCAAGTCCAATCTTGAGCAGTAACACCAGTAACAGTTAATGGTCCATACATTCTTTCATATTCCTTGATGGCTTTTGAAGCTTCTTCTTGAAACTTTTTGTACTGCTTTACAGCTTCACGATCTGTTGGATAATTATCTAAATATAGGTTTAATTCGTGTGCAGCAAAAGCATATGCACCAATATAAGATAGTAATTCTTGTTGTTGATTATTTGTTTCTTTCATAGAAGGTTTTATATTCTTATATCCTTGATATAGTGATGGGAATAAATTTCCTCTTACATATCCTTCATAAGGACTATATAGTTTTGGCATGCGGTCTTCATTTATATCTTCTACGGAAGCAAACTCTCCATTATAAACACCTGGATTCCAACGTGATTGTGCAAAATCCATAGTACTTTCTGAATATGAATTACTTTCACATTCATTATAATTTACATAGTTATTCATCATGTACCCCCTCACCGTTATCATATGTGATTTACCTTATTATGTATGGGTTTCTACCTAGAAGTAGGCAATGACTTTAGTTTTTTACATAAACTATATTAAAGAGGTGAAAATAAATTTGAAGAAAGTTGTTGTTTTATTTGGTACTGCTTCTACAGAACATATTGTTTCTTGTCACTCTGCAGAGTCTGTACTTCGTGAAATTAATTACAAAAAATACGATGTTCATTCCATATATATAGATGAAAAGAATGAATGGTATCGTTTTGATCAAGATTTTGAGTCCATCTTTCATCATTCATGGGTAGATAAACATCAAGACGATAAAATTGAAAATATCTGTCATGAGCTACAACAATATGATGTTGTCTTTCCGATGTTACATGGTGCCTATGGAGAAAATGGATGTATTCAAGGATTATGTACATTATTAAACGTCCCTTGTGTAGGATGTAATTTGCAAAGTAGTGCCCTTTGTTTTGATAAAGTATGCACCAAAGAATTATTAAAAGAACACAATATTCCAGTTGTTCCTTATATAACCATTAGCAAGCATAAATATTCTATCAAAGAATTAGAACACAAAATTGGTTATCCAATGATTATTAAACCAGCTCGTGGTGGTTCTTCGATTGGGATTGAAGTTGCGAATAATCGAAAAGAATGTATCAAAGCTATTAATCATGCTTTTCAGTTCGATCATAAATTACTTGTGGAAAAGTTTATACATGCCCACGAATTAGAATGTGCGGTATTAGAAACAAAAGATATTCACGTATCTTCAGTGGGAGAAATTTTTTCAGCCAATTCTTTCTATGATTACGATGCGAAATACGAAAACAACCAATCCTATACGCAAATTAATGCTGATATATCAACTGATGTCAAAGAAGAAATTAGAAAGATAGCCAAAGAAGCATTTCAGTTATTAGAATGTTCTGAGCTTGCTAGAATTGACTTCTTTTATCAAGAAGATGAACATCAAATATATTTGAATGAAATAAATACACTTCCAGGCTTTACAAAAGTCAGTATGTATCCACAATTATGTATTGCTGATGGAATATCTTATTCAAAGTTAGTCTCTATTTTAATTGAAAATGCCTACAAAAAAAATAGAAAGCGTAAATAACCTTTCTATTTTTGTGTTGTATTTAATTTGTAATAATACTCTAATAATTCTTTAGAATAATTGGTTATCTTTCCCTGAGGTAAAATCAACATACGATCTATTCCAATTGCTTCTACAAAGCTTGGATTGTGGCTTACTAAAATAATACCACCTTCATAGTTTTTAAAGTTTTCCCCAATCAATTCCTGTGTTTCTGGATCTAGATGGTTGGTTGGTTCATCTAGTAACAGTAAGTTGGCTCTTTTTAACATAACCTGACAAAGAGCAATTCTCGCTTTTTCTCCAGGAGATAAAACAGCTACTTTTTTAAATACATCATCCCCATGAAATAAGAAACTTCCGAGGATCGTTCTCAGTTCTTTTTCCGTATAGGATTGGTTTTCAACGTTTTCTAAGACTGTTTTATCTAAGTCTAATGTTTCTTGTTCCTGTGCATAATAAGCCATATCTGTCTTACTACCATACCAAATATTTCCTTCCAATGGTTTTAATTTTCCTACTAACAATTTCAGCAAAGTACTTTTTCCTACACCATTTTCTCCAACAATTAAAAATCTTTCTTTTTTATTGATTAAAAACGATAAATTATGGATTAATTCTTTAGAGTTTGGATATCCAAAAGAAATATTATTTACTTTAAGTGGTATCTTAGAACCTTCCTTTTCTGGTTGTAAACGGAGTTTTACTCGTTTATATGTCTTATCACGTTCTAACATTTCCTTTTCTTTTTTTGCTAGTAATTTTTCTCTACTTTCAGCAATTCTCTTTCTTTTTCCAGAAGAATTAGAATATTGTAAAACAAACTCTCTTAATTTTGCCACTTCTTTTTCCTGTTGTTCAATCAATCTTTCTTTTAATTCTTTTTGTTTCGTACTCTTTTTTAAATAATCACTATAATTTCCACGATACATCTCAATTTTATGACTTACTTTATCTATATGCATAATTTTATTCACAATGGCATTTAAAAACGATACATCGTGAGAAATGATTAAGACCATTCCTTTATAATTTTTTAAATAATTCGTAATATAATCTCTCGTGGTAGTATCCAAATGGTTGGTTGGTTCATCTAAAAGCATTATTTCCGGAGCAGAATATAGAAGATGAGCAAATGCGATTTTTGATTTTTGTCCACCTGATAAATCTTTTAATTTCATATCTAACAATTCACTATCTATATTCATATTACTAATAATTGTAAATAGTATACTCTCCGCTTCATAACAATCGTAATATTCTAATTTTTCTTGTGTTTTACTAATTTCTTTTAATAGTTTATCCTGTTCTTTTCCCACGGTAATAGCTACATCTATATATAGTTGTTCTAATTTTTTATTTAATTTTTCTATTGGACGAGCACCCAGTAGATAATCAAATACAGTTATATCTTTATCTTCTAGAACAATTTCTTGAGGTAAATACCCAATTCTAGTATTTCTTGGAATGACAATTTTTCCTTGATTTAATTCTTCTTTCTTTAATATGACTTTAAATAAAGTTGTCTTACCTGCACCATTGACACCAACAATTCCTACTTTATCTTTATTTTCAATACGAAATGATGCATCATCGTAAATTGTTTCTAGATGAAATTTTAAATTCATATGTTCTCCGTACATTTACTCACCTCCTTTACCTGCAATATTGTACCATAAAAAAAGATTCTTTACGAACCTTTTTATTCTTTTAAGCTCCAACTGATTTTGTTTCTGGAAGTGTAGAACCACCATCAATAACGATTCCTTGACCTGTAATATAGCTTGATTCATCACTTGCTAGAAAGGCTGCTAATTCACCTAGTTCTTGAATTGTTCCAAGTCTTCCCATTGGAATTCCTTCAGCAATTCCTTTTACTACTGATTCTGGATCATTGGCATTACTGTCTTTTGCAATTCCATCTACCATAGGTGTCATAATATAACCTGGCATAATGGCATTGACATTGATATGATCGTCGACAAGTTCACGTGCCAATCCTTTCGTAAATCCAATTAAGGCTGATTTTGTTGTTGCGTATGCGACTTCACCTGCATCGGCAACCATTGGTCCTGTTACACTAGATAAGTTTACAATTTTACCATATTTTTGTTTTTGCATATATGGAACAACTGATTTTGTTACATTCCAAGTACCTTTAATATTAATATCAAAGTGAAAGTCTCTGATTTCATCTGACATTTCTACAAATGGTACTAATTTAGCAACTCCAGCATTATTCACTAAAATATCAATATGTCCATAACGTTTTATAATATCATCAACACATAACTTTACTCTTCTAGCATCTCTGATATCTACTTTATATCCAGCTACATCATATCCTTTATTTCTAAAATCTTGAATGGCACTAGCAATTTTATCACTATAATCAAAGATGATAACACGTGCTTTATATTTTGCAAATACTTCTACAATTCCAGCGCCATTTCCCATAGCTCCCCCAGTTACAACCGCAATTTTATTCTCTAATTTCACCTTATCATCTCCATTATAGTCATTCTATCATACAAAAAACTTTTATTCAAGCAAGGAATAAAAGTTTTCATAAAATTATTATTTTGTCCAAGAAACTGGATAACAAATTTCATTGTCACAGTGCATTTGTACAGTATATGTAACATCTTGTAATTGAGGCATTTGGGCTTTCATATCATCTGAATAAGTTTCCAATAATGTAACAGTATATTCTGTTTTATTTCTATCTACATTTTGCACTACATAATATGGTGATGGTCCTGTTAAACCAAAAGTAGTGGAACTACGATAAACTTGAGCACTTTCATCATATTTAAATATATTATCCCCTGGATATATAAAATTATCGCGATTAAAGTATTGTTTTGCTAGCTTTTGAATAGATGAAAGTGGAATTGATTTCGCATATACATTTCCTGTTTCATCTCCTGTTACTACACCATATTCTTCTTCGTCTAAATCGAAGAAAATCATATATGCAATGGATGTAAATACTTCACTATCAGTCATATCTTTCGTAGATGTCGCATTGGTCATACCAGTGTTTTCAAAAAAAAGTGATAAAATCTCTTGTACTTCTTCATCTGTCCATTCTTTCACTGTTTCTTCTTCTGGTTCTTGTTCTTTCTCAGGTGTCTTTTCTTCTTCTTTTGGCTCTTCTTTCACATAGTTTTCATAGTAATAGTAACCTCCAAATGCACCTAAAGCAACGACGATGACTGCAACTAAGGCAATAATAATTCCCTTTTTCATACACACCCTCCTATGATTCAGTATAACAAAAAAACTATCAAAAAGATAGTTTATTTTCTCGCATCGTATTTTTTTCTTTCATTTGTATTTAAGATCTTTTTTCTAAGACGGAAAGACTGTGGTGTTACTTCTACTAATTCATCTTCATTAATATAATCTAAACATACTTCTAATGTCATTTGACGAGGTCTTTTCAATACAACTGTATGATCACTACCTGCAGCACGTGTATTTGTTAATTTTTTACCTTTTACAACGTTAACTGCCAAATCATTATCATGACTATGTTCTCCTACAATCATACCTTCATATACATCAGTACCAGGTTCAATAAACATAATTCCACGATCTTCTAATTGTCCTAAAGCATAAGCTGTAGCTTTTCCATTTTCCATAGAAACTAATACTCCAGCTTTTCTTTGACCTACATGTTGTGAAGCTTGTTTACGATATTCTTTATAAGTATGGCTTAAAATTCCATACCCTTTTGTCATAGTCATAAATTCCATAGAAAAACCAATTAATCCACGTGATGGAACAACATAAGTAAGTTGTGTTTGATTTCCATGAGTACTCATATTAATCATTTCACCTTCACGATTACCCAATGATTCAATTACTGATCCTACGTATTCTTCTGGAACTTCTACTGTAACATCTTCGAATGGTTCACATTTTACACCATCAATTTCTTTTACAATAACTTCTGGTTTTGATACTTGTAATTCAAATCCTTCACGTCTCATATTTTCAATTAAAATAGATAAATGTAATTCTCCACGTCCAGATACAATAAATGATTCACTATCATTTGGATTTGGAACTACTTTTAAACTTACATCACGTTCTGTTTCTTTATGTAAACGTTCTTCTATTTTACGAGCAGTTAATAATTTACCCTCACGTCCAGCAAATGGAGAAGAGTTTACTCCAAATGTCATTTGTAATGTTGGTTCATCAATATGAAGTAAAGGTAATGCTTCTTCTTGTCCTACTGTACAAACTGTTTCTCCTACTTCAATATCTGGAAGTCCAGCAATTGCGACAATATCACCAGCACTTGCTTCTTTTACTTCAATTCTTTTTAATCCTAAGAAACCAAATATTTTTTGAACTCTAAATTGCTTTTTTGACCCATCTAAACGAACACATGAAACCATTTCATTTACTTTTACTGTTCCTCTTTTTACACGACCAATTCCAATTCTTCCTACGAAGTCATTATAATCAAGTAAAGCAGGTTGAAATTGTAATCCACCATCTACATTTACATCTGGAGCTGGAATATAATTTACAATCATATCTAAGATTGGATCCATTGTTTTTTCTTGTGTAGTAACATCTGGATCTAAACTAGAAGTACCTGCTAATGCACTTGTATAAATAACAGGGAATTCTAATTGTTCAATATCTGCCCCTAATTCAATAAATAAATCCATTACTTCGTCAACAACTTCTGTTGGACGTGCTGATGGTTTATCGATTTTATTTACAACAACAATTGGAGTTACGTGTGCTTCTAAAGCTTTTTTCAATACAAAACGAGTTTGTGGCATAGTACCTTCATAAGCATCTACTACAAGTAATACACCATCTACCATATTCATAATACGTTCTACTTCTCCACCAAAGTCAGCATGTCCTGGTGTATCTAAAATATTAATACGTACTCCTTTATAATCAATTGCCGTTGTTTTTGCCAGAATGGTAATACCTCTTTCTTGTTCTAAGGCATTTGAATCCATACTTCCTACTTCTTCGTTTTCACGAAATGTTCCCGACATTTTTAATAATTGATCTACTAAAGTAGTCTTTCCATGGTCTACGTGAGCAATAATCGCAATATTTCTAATTTCTTTCATAAAAACACTCCCTTTTTGGCCTGAGCTATTATACCACAATTTTTATAAACATGTAAATATTTTTTATTTTCCGTTATTTTTAACCTTAAAAAGTAAACCTATACGATATTTTTTATTTACAAAAAAAGGATTGATTATCCTTCTTGATGAAAATATGTTTTTAAAATATGATCCATTGTAATTAAAATATCAGGGAAGACATTTAAATGTTCTAACTCTGCTCTTGAAAACCAATTAACACCATCATTTTCTTCTGTATTGATTTTTACTTCTACTGAGTCTTTAGGAACACCTGCATATAAAATATCAATATGTATTTCTCCTAATAAATTACGATTACATTGAATTCCCATTGGCTTAATAAAGTCATTTTCTCTTGGAAAATGTTCTCCAAGTAATTTCACTTTCATTCCCGTCTCTTCAAAAACTTCACGTACAGCAGTCTCTTCTGGGGCTTCACCTGCTTCTATATGCCCTCCAGGTTGTACCCATTTTTTAAACTTTTTATGATGTACTAATAAAATTTTTAAATTTTCTGGATTAATAATAAAGACGGAAGCACAAAATTGTCTATTCATTGCTTCTTGCATACTATATCACCTTGATACATGTTATCAAAAAAATTTATAAATTACTATATTTATTTTATCAAAAGACACCTAATTGACATTTATTCCAATACATTTTTTATTTTTTTATCTAAATTTCGCTCATATATCTGTAATTTTTCATTTACATCTAACTCTTTGACTGTTTTAATTCTTTTATTTATTTCTTGTAATTTAATATCTTTTAACTTTTTTATATGCTTAAAAAGTAAAGAAAAATCAACATTAATAAATT
>USRP01000030.1 GCA_900557185.1 uncultured Mycoplasmatota bacterium | reverse complement strand
TTTATTTCTCATATCTATCACCTAGTCTCCTACTGTTTACATTTTAACACATTTTCATTTCTCATACCACAAAAAAAACACCTAGCATACGCTAAGTGTGCCAATTATAAACGGACACTTAGTAAGTATCCCTCTTTCATTATATGATAATAATAGAATATTGTAAATAAAAAGATGTCATGTTTGACATCTCTCGTTAGAAGCTTCCGCCTCCACCGCCTCCACCGAAGCTACCACCACCAGATGAGAATCCTCCTCCGAATCCTCCACCTGATGAATAGTTTCCACTGCTGGCTGCAGATCTAGCACTATATGCAGTGTTAAATGAATGATTGATTGTACGATTCATTACATGACTAAATATTAACATATCTGTAAATGTAGGGTCATAATAGTATCCAGCCATTGGAACATCTCCCATTTCAGCGATTTTAATTTTCATTGTTTTTTCTAATTCATCAGCACAGCCAAATACATAGGCATAGACTAAAAATTTTTGCCATAGAATCATATCTGGTAAATCTTTGTTGTCGAATTTTCCAAAGTCTTTTAAAAATCTTTTTAAAGCATTCCACTTTTCATATTCTTCTCTTCCAAATTTTGTTTTCTTTTGAATAGAAACAAAATAGATAAGACTTGCAATTGCGATGATGAAATAGATGATAAATAAGAATCCTACTTCAAAATAAATACATAACATACCAAGTATGATACCTAGTAATGAGGCAAGAAGTGGCATTCCTTTTAATTTTTGTTCTTCATAAAAGTTTAAACTTCTAGCATGGTCTAATGCATACTTTTTAAAGAATTCATAATCACTTAAGAATGTTGAATAAGTTTTAGCTTGTTTTTTAAATGCTTCTAAAGTGGTTTCTTTTCCATCTTCTCTACCGTTAAAAATCCAGACGATTAGTTTATCTTCTTCAGCAAATAATGTTCTGACATTGGCATGATAAGTAAGTTTATAATTCTTTTTATCTATTTTCTCATAGCTGATTATTTTATCTGAAATTAAATTTAGTAGTGTTGCGGAAAAAGAATGACTATCAATTTTACGTTTGAATAAATAATCAACACAGGCTGGTCCGTAATTATTTGGGATATCTCTAAAGTATTCTATGTGGTTTACCTTTAATTCTTTATCGTATTTTAAATAGATATGATAAATAAGAACCGCCATACCAATTCCGTATAAAATAGAAAGACTACCAAAGATATATTTTAAAGTTGTCATTCTTGCTTCCACTTTTTCGACAATGTTCTGATATTGTTGTTCTAGTGCAGGATATTCTCCTTCTTTTGTATAACTTGCTAGAATATTTAATTGTTTTTCAGCTTCTTTTAAATCACTTGGTCTTAAACTAGATTCTACTTTATCTAAAGCTATTTTAACGATTTGGATTTGACCATCGATGAAGTGTTCACGCATTTTATTTGCTTCGTCAGCTCTTTTTTCTTCGACGTTTAAAATCATTGGTAGAGCTGCGATATTGGTTGTTTTGGTACTATTTGAAATAACGTTTAAATCAAATACAAAACGTGTATCAAAAGCTGTATTTGGATAAATATCGGATACGGAAATTTTTACAGTTGTTTTATCAACTAATTCAATATTACCATTTAGTGGACCATGAGCCCATGCTCTTAATTCTGTCTGATTATTTGGAATATGAATATATGCCTCATAATTACTGATACGATTAGATAGTTCATTTCCCATAAGATTCCAACCAACTTCAGCAATATCTGTATGACGAATGGCAACATTTTTTACGGTATATTCTAAATAAAATCCTAAAGCTCCACCATTATTTTCATTATACATACGATAAGTTGCACCATTGCTTGTGGTTGTTTCTACGTATTTTCTTTTAGAACCATTAGAAGCAGAATTTACTTTTTGAAATGATTTACCTGGTTGTTTTATGAGTGAAAAGTCATATTCTTTTGGAATTTTTACTTCGGCTATTTTGGAGAGAATCATCTGATCTCCATTGTAAATATCACTTCCTTCAAAGGAAGTTTCTGTTCCATCAAAAGTTTTAGCATATTCATTTTTATAATTGATAATTCTTTCAAAACCATTATATTCTCCGTTTAATATAATCAGTTCTTTTACTTTTAAATCACCGTTTTCTAGTACTGTCATATCAGAATAAAAATGATCGATGATTGGTGTTTCACTTGCCTGATAGTTCTCTACTTCTCCAAAGAATAAACAGCAAGTAAATAACAATATATATATGATTGTTCTTATTTTTTTCATATTGACACTCCTACTTTTAAAAAAGACTTACATTTGGTAAGTCTAGAATTTTACATTTGGTACTTCTTTATCTTTTTCATTTGCTTCAAAGAATTCTGCTTGTTTAAAGTGGAACATTGATGCAATGATATTAGATGGGAACATTTCAATTTTGTTATTGAATGACATTACCGTATCATTATAAAATTGTCTTGCATAAGTAATTTTATCTTCTGTTTCTTGTAATGTTCTTTGTAGTTCTAAGAAGTTTGTATTTGCTTTTAAGTCTGGATAAGCTTCAGCAACAGCAAATAGACGACCTAATGCTTCTGTTAACACATTATTGGCTTCCATTTCAGCATGTGCATCAGTTGCTGATACAGCATCATTTCTAGCTGCAATAACAGCTTCTAATGTTTCATTTTCATGTGTTGCATATCCTTTTACTGTTTCTACTAAGTTTGGAATTAAATCTGCCCTTCTCTTTAATACGACATCTACTTGTGCCCATTGATCTTGCACACGATTTTTGAGTGATACAAGTGTATTATATGTTTTTGCAACAAAAGCAATTAATAATACAACAAGTACGATCACTACAATTAAAATAATTAGTCCTGTACTCATAATTACCTCCATATCTTGTCTTCAGTATATCATAGTTTATGATAATTGGAAAGCAGAAAGAAATATATTTTGTATATTTTTTCACATGCCACTCATAATATAGTTGAAAGGAATGATTATATGAATATTGATATTAGAAAAAGTATTCACAAAAACTTTGAAAACACAAATGAACAAGAGATTCGTGAATCAATTGAATCTTCTATTCAGGAAAAAGATGAGATTACATTGCCAGGATTAGGTGTCTTTTTTGAAATTGTATGGCAACATGGTAATGAGAACTTAAAACAAGAGCTACTTCAAGTATTAACAGGTGAACTTTCTAAATAAACCCCACAATTTCACATATTTTTTTCTTAAATATATATTATAATAGATTTAAGGAGGAGCATATGAAAAAGAAATGGACGTATTTATATTTTTTAATACCAATTGTTATTTTAGCAATCGTTTTAGCAATCGGGATTAAAAATGAACGCAGTGGGTACCGTAAAGTAAATGGAGGATATTTATACCGCTTCCAAACAGAAGACTATAAAACAGTTTATACTGAAAAGTTCCAAGAAGAACGTGACGAGAAAATTGAAGAGATTAAAAAGATTCGAAATTATTCATTTCAAAATTCTCTGATGATTATGAATCCTTATCAGACCAATACCAATTCTCTTTATGTATATTTTAAGACTTCAACACCAAGTCAGTTAAGGTATACAGTTCATGTTGATAATAGTGATATTAAAGATTATACGAATACTTTATATAATGAAGAAGAAAATAATCTCACAACAGAACATGAATACTTATTGACAGGATTAATTCCTGATCAAGTAAATCATATTACATTAGAATTATTAAATGCTGATGGAGATGTGATTAAGACGAAGTCAATTGATATTCAAGCTGGTAGTTTACTAAGTAATAAAAAAGTAAAACTAGATAAAGAGGATGGTAAAAGTAAAGAAAAATTAGCCAATGGATTATATGCGGTATTAGGAAATGATTCTAATAAAACATATTTCTTATGTCTTTATGATAATGATGGTGTAATTCGTTCTGAGATTCCTTTTACAGGATATCGTGCTGACCGTTTATTATTTAAAGATAATTTGCTGTATATGAGTGTTGGTATGAATAAGATTGCTGCAGTCAATCGTTTAGGACAAGTAGAAAGAGTTTATTCTCTTGGTAATTATGAAATGCATCATGATTATGTATTTGGAAAAGATAATACATTACTTATCCTTGCCGATGAGAAAGATGCAGATACAGTTGAAGATTTAGTATTGTCACTTGATTTAGAAACAGGTGCGGTTACTAAGACAATCGATTTAAAAGATTATTTCGCATCTTATAAAGAAATGACTGTACTACCTGAAAAGAAAGAACAATTAGATTGGATGCATATTAATGCGATTCAATTTGATAAAGAAGATAATAGTGTTCTCTTAAGTTCTAGAGAGACTTCGACAATTATTAAAATGTCAAATATTTATGAAGAACCAAAGATTGATTATTTAATTGGATCTGAAGCTTTCTGGAAAGATACAGAATATAGTGATTATTTATTAACACAAATTGGTGATTTTACATTACAAGGTGGACAACATTCCATTACATTGGAAAAAGATGATAGTCTTGCCGATGGTGAATATTATATTTATTTTTATAATAATAACTATGGAGAAGCAACGACAAAACCTGATTTCAATTGGGTCGAAAATTATCCTGGAATTGGAACCAAAAGAAAAGCTGAAAAAAGCGATAATGTGAAGTCACAATATTATAAATATTTAGTCAATGAAAATGAAGGTACCTTTGAACTTGTAGATAGTTTTGATGTCGATTATTCTGGAATTGTTAGTAGTGTACAAAATGTAGATAGAAATACAGTTGTTGATTCTGGTATGACTTCTACATTTACAGAATATGATAAAGATCATAATTTAATTGCGAAATTCGATGTATTAAATGATACTTTAATCTATCGTGTTTATAAATATGATTTCATCAATTTCTGGTTTACAAAATAAAAGCAAGCGTTTTGAAACGCTTGCTTTTTATTTTACATTTTGACTCATTTGATATTCCATTAAGGCTGTATCCCAACCTGCTTGAAAAGCATCATACATATCACTATATCTTTGTGGACATGTTGGAGCTAACAGATTTAATTCATTGGCTCTTACTTCCGGATGATATGCGATATTCACTGCGATTTGATATACTTCATCCCAAGTATAACTTTGTTTGTTACGATCCATTGTTGCAAATGTGTAATAAGTTGCTAGTACTTGATTCCATCCACGTTGCCAATCTTCTTCAAAACCGGCAAATTCTTCTGGCATTGGGCCAACTGTTTGTCCTGTATACATGACTTGTTCTCTACAAGCCTTGGCAATTGCTGCTTTAAATACGTAGTCTTGATTGATTTCAACATCATCTTTTTCTCTTTGGGCAATCATCATATTACAACTTTCTACCCAAGCTTGTTTTAATTCCTCAGAATAAGATTCCGGGCATTCTTGTTTGATAACTTCTGGATATCCAGCTATTTTGGTTTGATCTATAATATGTGTCTTAATAGATTCTTTGGTTGGTGTTTCTGTTGGATGATTATCCATATAACGAAGCAATTCAGATTCCCAACCACTTTGATATGCTACTTGATTATTTTGATATATTTCTGGTACGCTTTCATACATTGTACCAGTTTCACGGGCATTTACACTTCTCGCATCTTGTAATCCTGCTTGAAAAGCAAAAAACCAATTCTCATCTACGATATTAGGAAGTGCTACAACAGGTGCATAGTTAATTGTCTCATTTCCTTTTTCTTCTTTATATTCATTATTTGGAGATGTATTTTCTGTCTTTGTTACCTCTTCTGTCTTCTCTTGTTGAGGTTGTTGATTCATAAACCAAATGGTACCACCGAGAGTTGATAATGTAATCCCTGCCCCCAATAGTATCTTTAACGCTTTTTTGTTGATATATTTCACATATCTCACCTTCCTATTGTCATTATAACAAATGGCCAAAAAAAAGACAAACTATTTTGTCTTTCCTAATTTCATGTTGTACATATCTGTATAGCCATTTAAAAATGTATTTTCAATGGTTTTTAAACTATCATCAATTGCTTTATGATTTTTATGATAGTCACGCGCTAGTAGTTCGGCATTTAATGTTCCAACTGCTTTTCTTTCTTCATAGTCTAATACTGATAAGTCACTATTAGCTTCACTTTGTGAAATATCTATTGTCAATAATAATAATGTTTGGTCGTATTTTTCAGTATCTACTTCTCCATTTACAGTAGCCACAGAGCGACTTGTTTTATCAGTAATCATTCCTTGGATAAACATATTTCCTTTTTTCTGATATTTCTTTAAAGAAATTTCTTTCTCTTTTATTTTTCTACTTTCCTGAATTCCATCCATAAAATCACTTAAATCTTCTGCTGCTTTCTTTCCATTGGCAACGTTGATTAATCTTTTTTGAGCAATTGTAATTTTACTATTGAATGTACTTAAATATAGTTCAGCAAATTGTTTTGCAAGCATTTCGTATTCTTCGGTATCTAATTGATATTGTTCTAAAGCATTTTTCATATCATCGACATTAGTATGATCTAATAGACTATTTTCCACTGACATTTGTGTTTGAATGATGAGTGGTTCGATAATGTTAGTTGCTTGATAAATGGCTGTTGAACTACTTAGTACGGAAAGTGCTTTATGGTAAACGGAATCGATCATAGTACCTGTTGTTGATGCAATCATACGACTATTTCCTTCATCTTTTACGCCATACATATAAAATTCATGAGCAATATCACCTAATGTTTGTAATCTATTTTCATTGATTTTACCTTCTCTTGCGTCTTGAATTCCATTGATATAATATACAATATTCTCTAAAAGTGGTGTAATGGTTCCGTGACTTTCTAAATTCATACTGTTACCCCTTTTCTTTTTATCCTCTATTATCATAAGTATAACATATTTTTTAAAAGAAAAAAAGAATTATTCATTCTCTTTTTCTAATGATTGATAGTATGAAAAGCGTTTTTTAGCTGCTTCTTTATTTTCTTTTAATAATTGTTCTGCTTTTTCAGGATTGACTGTTCTTAACATTGCATATCTTGTTTGCATATTTAAGTAATCATCATATGCATCAAAATTCACTTGTTTACTATCTAGTGTAAAGCCTGTTTTTGGATTTTTTCTAAAGATTGGGAAGTATCCACAAGCAGTAGCGAGTTTCTCACTCTCTATTGATTTTGACATACCACCTTTTAAGCCATGGGCAATACATGGAGAGTATGCGATGATGATAGATGGTCCCGGATGTTCTACTGCTTCTTTGATGGCACGAATTGTCTGCATTGCATTGGCTCCTAATGAAACTGTTGCGACATAGACATTTGGATACTGCATAGCGATACTTGCTAAATCTTTTTGATATGTTTTCTTTCCTGAAGAAGCAAATGAAGCAATACTTCCTTTGGGACTCGCTTTACTTGCTTGACCTCCGGTATTAGAATATACTTGACTATCTAATACTAAAATATTTATATTTTCATCACTAGCTAGTACTTGATCGATACCTCCAAAGCCAATATCATATGCCCAACCATCTCCTCCAATACAGAAGAAAATACTTGCTTTGATATATGGTAGATATGACTTTAAATAATCTGGAGTATCATTTTTTAGAGTATTATATACTTCTTTTGTAACTGTAACATCGTTTTGATGTTCTATCCATTTCTGATATAGATCAGGATGATCTTCCATATGTGATTCCATTAACGTTTGAATACGACGTTTCATTACTTGATTCGCAACGACCATTCCGAGTCCAAATTCAGCATTATCTTCAAATAGAGAACTTGCCCAAGGTATTTGATATGGCATTTCTGGAACACTTCCCCCATAAATGGAAGAACATCCAGTTGCATTAGCAATCACTAATGCTTCACCATATAATTGTGTTAATAATTTAATATATGGAGTTTCTCCACAACCAGCACATGCTCCATGGAATGCGAATTTTGGTTTTTGGAATTGACTTGTTTTAACAGTAAATGGATTGGTTTGGTTCTTTTCTGTTACGTATTGTTCTAAGTAATCATAGATTTCTTGTTCATGATCTTTGGCTTGTGACTGATAAGGACTTGGAATTAGGGCTTTACTTTGACGAAGTCCTGGACAAGTGTTCATACAAAGACCACAACCAGTACATTTTTTAATATTAATCGCAATTGTAAAATACATATCGTCCATTCCTGGACCAATTGCTTTTTTACATCTTCTTTGAATTAATTCTGGTGCTTTTTGATATTCTTCTAGTGTTAATAAATATGGACGAATAACTCCATGAGGACAGACAATACTGCATTGATTACACATGATACAGTTATTCATAATCCAACTTGGAACTGTTTCTGCCATTCCTACGCTTGGTTCTTCTACTCCTGGATGGAAAGTACCATCTTGATATGGAACAAAAGCAGAAGTTGGTAGTTCATTCCCTTTTCTTTTACGAATCATATCGATAGTTGATAAAGATTCTTGTTCAGTTTCTTTTTCTATAAAGGAAGAAGTATCTAATTCATTTAATACAGCCATCGCATAGTCGATTGCTTTATGATTTTTAGAAATGACTTCATTTCCTTTTTTAGCAAATGTTTTTTCCACATATTCTTTTAGATAACTATTTTCTTGTTCTTTATCAAAGAATTTTAATACTTTTAAAATAACCGTTGCCATAATCATACTGATTTTATTTTGTAATCCTACTTTTTGCGCTAATTCATAGGCATTGAGATAATATATTTTTAAATGTTTTTTATGGATGATTGATTTTGTTTTTTTAGAGAAGAATGTTTGTAGTTCAGATTCTGTTTTACTTGTATTGATAAGTACAATTCCATTTTCTTCTAAATCATCTAATAAATCAAATTCGTTAAAATAATAATCTTTGGTTACAACAATCATATCAGGGCTTTCTACATAGTAAGTAGAACGAATTGGGGTATTACTAAAACGTAAGTGAGAAGTAGTCACACCACCTGATTTTTTAGAGTCATATTGGAAATAACCTTGGACGTATTCATCTGTCTTATCCCCTACTAATTTCATAATGGTTTTAGCAGCACTGACCATTCCATCAGAACCATATCCATATATCTTCATTTCTTTGGCTGTTTTAATTTTATAAGTTGGATCGACTGGTAAGCTAAGATGTGTCATGTCATCGACAATTCCAATTGTAAATGGATGGTCTAATCCTTCTTCTAAAGCATCGTAAACAGCTTTGATTTGACGTGGTGTTGTATCTTTACTGGATAGACCATATCGACCTCCTACAATATGAATGTTCATATTAGAAAGAGCTGCTTTGACATCTAAATATAATGGTTCCCCTTCACTACCTGCTTCTTTCGTACGATCTAAAACAGCAATCTTTTCTACCGTTTCTGGTAATACTGCTTTTAAATATTCTAATGAGAAAGGACGATATAAATGGACTTCAATGAATCCTACTTGATACCCTTCTTTATTTAAATCATCGATTGTTTCTTTTATTGTTTCACAAACACTTCCCATGGCAATTATAATAGATGTCGCATGTTCACTTCCATAATAAGTAAATGGTTGATAATTGGTACGCATTTTTTGATTGATCATCTGCATACATTCATTGACAATATCAGGAATACGATCGTAGTAGACATTTCTTACTTCTGTTGCTTGAAAGTAAATATCATCGTTCTGAGCAGTTCCTCTGGTAACTGGATTAGATGGAGTTAAAGCTCTTGTACGAAGTCTTTCAATCTCATCCATATCGACCATACTTTTTATTTCATCATCTTCTAATACTTGAATTTTTTCTATTTCATGACTGGTACGGAATCCATCGAAGAAGTGTAGAAATGGAATACTTGCTTTTAACGTTGCTAGATGAGCGATTAAAGCCATGTCAGAGGCTTGTTGTACAGAGGAAGAAGCTAGATAAGCAAATCCTGTTGCTCTAGCAGCATAAATATCTTGATGGTCTCCAAAGATACTTAAAGCATGGGTAGATAAACTACGAGCTGCTACATGCATGACAAATGGCCACATTTCACCGGCGATTTTATACATGTTTGGTATCATTAAAAGAAGTCCCTGACTGGCTGTATAAGTACTTGTTAAACAACCTGCTTGTAAAGAACCATGAACCATTCCAGCTGCTCCTGCTTCACTTTGCATTTCAACGACAGTAGGAATATCTCCAAAGATATTTTTTCTTTTTTGTTTACTCCATTCATCGATATGTTCTGCCATCGGACTGGATGGTGTAATCGGATAAATACCTGCTACTTCTGTAAAGTAATAACTCATACGAGCACATGCTTCATTGCCATCTACTGTTATTTGTTTCATATCATCACTCTTTCTATTCCTATCAAATTCATCTTCATTGTTTTTATTATAACATTTTTTAAGTGAATTTTATATTTTAAAAGAAAAAATAAGATGTTTGATTTTTATCTAACATCTTTTATTCTTGATTTAATTCATCTAATATTTTTTTAATCTTAATACGAAT
>USRP01000029.1 GCA_900557185.1 uncultured Mycoplasmatota bacterium | reverse complement strand
ATAATAACTCATCAATATTTATTTCTGTATTAATCCTAACATTATCATCAAAACATCTTTCTCTTGTATTATCTTGGTTAATAAGATATGGATGAAGAAAAATAGTATAATCAGATTGTGGATAAAATAAATTATTTAACATATAAGTAATTACTTGATGTCTTGTCAAATGCATACTTGAAATCACTATCTTTTTTCTTGCATTTTCTTTGGCTATCATTAAGTAATTAACAAAGTCAACATCAATATTAAATGTTTTCCCGCTATATTCATAAGTTATACCAGTATTTCTTTCTTTACTGATTAAATAATTAATTGATGAAAAAAAATCAATTTGTTTTTCAATGCAATTCTCATATCTCTGAGGATATATATTTAATTCATTGTGATTTTTATTAAACCTAATAAATAGCGATTCACAAGCAACTTCTTTACACTCTGTTCCACATATCTTACATATTTTTTTACCATCTATAATATCAAATAGTTTTGTTCTAGGGTTATCAAAATCATCAGTTATATCAACTCGTCCACAATCACAAATCCTATGAGTAATGACTTTACTATTAATGAGATTACTTTTTACTAAATAATCCATAAAATCTTTTAACTCAAATTCTTTATCAATCAATATTTTATCTGGCTTTAACAATAGATTGCTTATATTTTTTAAATAAAAATCAAGATATTTTTCTTTATCGTTATAGCTGTCAAGAACATTGAAAGCATAATATTGTTCTAATTGAAATAAATCTGATAATTCTTGCATTATAATATTTGTCACATATAAACCTGGTTTATAATAATTTTTTCTTGTACCAGTTGGAATATTAACAATAATATCTTTTTCCATATTTACCTCCATTTTTTTTATTATTATTATAAATCAAGTTCAATTAAAAGTCTATAATATAACTCATTTTGATTCAAAAATAGATTTCGCTTTCGGGTGGTACAACATTAAAAGTAGAGCCAGGTTCATAAGTCGCCCAAATTGGAAGGTTACGATTGAGTTCTTCTTTGCTATATTTTTGATAATTACTCGGTGAGAAATTAGGACGAGCTGACATAGCCAGTATTTCTCCTGTATTAGGATCCATCGCAATTCCTAATGCTTGGTCAGGATTATACTTTAAAACAGCGTTATCTAATTCTCTTTCTAGTGACTTTTGGATATCCATATTGATGGTTAATGTCATATTAATTCCATCTTGTGGTTTTTCATATACTTCATTTAACTTTAATTTATTTCCTTTGGCATCACTAAAGTATTTAATAGCTCCATAACTACCAGTTAAGTATTTATCATACATTAATTCTAATCCACTTAATCCTTGATTATCAATTCCTACAAACCCGAGAGTATGGGAAAGATAAGTATCAAAAGGATAATTTCGTTTACTTTCTTTAATCAGATAAACCCCAGGTAGTTTTAGATTATTGATTTTATCAGCTACTTCATAAGACAATCTTCTGCCTTCGGGATGAACGCGTTCAATACTCGCTTTTTTTGTTACATGTTTATAAATTTCATCTTCATCGACATTTAATATTTCAGCAATTAATTTAGCAGTTTTACGTTTTTCTTTAATCTGATTGGGAATAAATATCAAAGAAGAGGTTGTTAAATTGTTAGCAAGAACAACTCCGTTGCGATCTGTAATCAGTCCACGATTGGCTTCTACTGGTAAATTTCTACCCCATAGATTGGATGCATATTTATTTAATTTTTTATAGTCGATTACTTGAATAAAAAAAACTTTTCCTATAATTAATAAAAACAAGAAAGCAATGATACAAAAAACAATTTTAATACGAATATGAACACGCTTAAAAAACATTGGTATCACCTCTAGTTCATGATATGAATGATGGATTAGAAAAAATACCGAAAATAAAAAAATATGTTATAATGGATAAGAGTAGGAGATGCCTATGAAGCAGTATGACAATATCCGTATGTTATTATTTATGGTATCAGGATTATTTGTGAGTTATTTCTTGATATTACATGTTATGAAAGCCAGTGTTTTTGCGAAAGTAATCACACTTTGTATTGCTAGTTTCTTATTGATTATGCTATGTTTTGTAACATATCAAGAAGAGAAGAAACAAAAACAAAAAAGTAATACTATTCGTCAGATTATGATTGTTCTAGCACTTCTATATTTATTTGAATTAATTTCATTTCTATTTTTTGAACATGGCTTTGGAAGAAATGGTATTAGTAGTATTAGTTTTTCTAACAATGTATATCAAACCTATTTTAAGACATCCTTTAATATCACCCCATTTCGAGTGATTTCATTTTATCTCGTGGGCTTGATTAGGGGGACGCAGAGTCTTTCTCATGTGGTAATCAATTTAGTAGGGAATTTAATTTTCTTTGTACCATTTGCTTTCTTTCTTCCAATCTTTTTTCCGAAGTTTTTAAAAACGAAGAATTTTCTCATTTTTATGGCTGTATTTGTATTGGTGGTAGAATTACTACAGATGTTATTATTGACTGGTAGTTGTGATATTGATGATTGGATTTTAAATGTGAGTGGGGCATTTTTGGGATACATGTTATTTAAAAAATTTCACATATTTACAAAGTTAAAAAAGGTGGTAGGTTAATATGAAAAAGAAGAAAAGAAGATTAAAAAGAAAAATTATATTAGTATTCGCAATCTTGATTTTGATTGGTGCTGGGGTTGGAATTTATTGTGTATTAAATACAAAAAAGATGATATTTGATTTTTCTTTTTTGAATCAACCAGCGCGTGATGCGAAAGAGAAAATAGAGGAAGAAGAGAACAAACAAAAAGAACAAGAAGAACAGAAGAAGAAAGAAGAGGAAGAGGCTGCTTTGGATAATGGTTATGGAAAAGAGATTCCTGGACCAACATATATTAAGGGAATTTTAATTGTTAATAAGACTTATTCTTTACCAGATGGATTTGCTACAGGAAATGATCCAACAGCCCTTGCTGCTTTAAGAGAGTTACAGAAAGGTGCTAGTAATGCTGGTTATTCCATTCCTCTGTTATCAGGATTCCGTTCTCATCAAAAGCAAATCGAATTATATAATCGTTATGTAGCTCGTGATGGAAAGGATGCTGCCGATACTTATTCAGCTCGTCCGGGGCACTCTGAACACGAAACAGGATTGACATTTGACATTGGAGCAGTAGATGATAATTATGGCGAGACAGCACCGGGAAAATGGCTTGCTAATCATGCTCATGAATATGGTTTCATTATTCGTTATCCAGAGGGAAAAGAAGATATTACAAAATATCAATATGAACCATGGCATGTCCGTTATGTAGGAAAAGAACATGCCAAAAAAATATATGAAAATCAATTAACATTAGAAGAATATTTAGGAATTGCTTAATCCAATTCCTTTTTTGTAACAAAACATTTGTTTGTCTGAATGACTGTGTTATAATAAAAGAAGAAAGGTGGAATTGCTATGTTTTGTCCTATCAATTTAAAAACAGAATATACCTTGTTAACGAGTTTAATTCGCATTCCATTCTTGATTCAGTTTGCCAAAGAAAATCATATTCAAGCACTGACTATCACAGATGATAATTTATCAGGTGCTATGGAATTTTATAAAGCTTGTAAAAAAGAACATATAAAACCGATTATTGGATTAGATGTCTTATTAGAAGAATTTCACATTTTGTTATATGCGAAACATGAACTTGGATATCAACATTTGATGAAATTATCTACCATTCAAAGTGAACGTATGGTTACGATGGATGAATTAGAGAAATATTCAGAAGATTTAATTTGTATCATTCCATTTGCTTCCCGTACTTTGGATGTAGATTTTAATAAAATTTATCCTCAAATTTACTATGGATATGAAACCAGAGAAGAAAGAGATATGTTAAAGACAACACAGAAGTTGTATTGTCGTGCGACTTTAGGGTTAAAAGCTACTGATATGAAATATCTTCCATATTTAGAAGCAATTCGTAAAGGTATTTTAGTAAGAGAAATCAATACAGTTTATCAACAGTCATACTTAAAATTAGAAGGAGAATTACAAGCAGAATTTTCTTCTTTAGATGCCCTTGATGACTTTGTTTCTCAAATTGAATTAACTATTGTAGAACATCATGAAATCTTATTACCAATCTATCCATGTCCTGAGGGCTGTGAAACATTTTCTTATTTAAAACAATTGTGTATTGAAGGACTTCGTAGACATTTTGGTAATACCGTTCGTAAAGCTTATGTAGAACGTTTAAAATACGAATTGTCTGTCATTGAGAAAATGGGCTTTTCAAATTATTTTTTAATTGTTGCAGATTATGTTAATTATGCGAAGAGTCATGGTATTTTAGTTGGCCCTGGACGTGGTAGTGCCGCTGGTTCTTTAGTTTCTTATTTACTTTCTATTACCAGTATTGATCCATTAAAAGAGGGATTGCTCTTTGAACGCTTTTTAAACCCAGAACGTGTTACTATGCCTGATATCGATATCGATTTTGAATTTCAAAAAAGAGAAGATGTCGTTCATTATTTACAAGATAAATATGGAGTAAAAAGAGTCACTGGAATCATTACTTTTGGTACATTAGCTTCAAAACAAGTCGTACGTGATGTAGCTCGTGCGATGGATATTGATTTAAAACAAGTCGATATGATTTCTAAATTAATGGATAGTAAAAAAACATTAAAAGAGAATTTAAAAATAGAACCTAAATTAGAAAGAATGTTAAAAGCAGATGAAACATTACAAAAGTTATATCAAATTGCTTATCATTTAGAAGGATTAAAAAGACATACATCAGTTCATGCGGCAGGAATTGTCATTGCCAAAGAAGATCTAGATGATATTATTCCAGTTAGTTATAATCATGAAGGTTTTTATGTCACTGGTTTTACCATGGAATATCTAGAAGAATTAGGACTATTAAAAATGGACTTATTAGCCCTTCGTAATTTAACATTAATCCAAGGAATTTTAGATGATTTAAAACAAGAAGAAAATCTTTCTATTACATTTGATGAGATTCCATTTGGAGATGACAAAGCTATTTCTATTTTTACAAATGTTTTAACAGAAGGTATTTTTCAATTTGAATCCCAAGGAATGAAAAATTTCTTAAGAAAATTTAAGCCAAATAGTTTTTCTGAAATTTCTGTTGCCCTTGCTTTATTCCGTCCTGGACCAATGAGCAATATCGATGAATTTATTGATCGTAAACGTGGCAAGAAGAAAGTAACATATCTGCATCCTGATTTAGAACCTATCTTAAAAGAAACACAAGGTATTATTGTGTATCAAGAACAAATTATGCAGATTGCCTCTGTCATGGCAGGATATACTTATGGACAAGCAGATGTACTTAGAAGAGCCATGAGTAAAAAGAAAGAAGCTATTTTAAAGAGTGAGAAAGAACGCTTTATCAAAGGGAGTGTAGAAAGAGGTTATCCTCTTGATATTGCTACAAAAGTATATGATTTAATCTTAAAATTTGCCGATTATGGATTTAATAAAGCCCATTCTGTTTCTTATGCTGTAATCAGTTATAAAATGGCTTATTTAAAAGCCCATTATCCAAAATACTTTATGAAGAGTTTACTTTCTATGGCGATTGGCAGTAGTGAGAAAACAAGAGAATATATATATGAATGTAAGTTATTACATCTACATGTTTTACCACCTGATATTCAATATAGTAAAAATCAATATACAGTTGAAAAAGAGGGGATTCGCTATCCATTATCTGGTATTAAAAATGTCGGTATCAATGCCATTGCAACAATTCTAAAAGAAAGAGAAAAAGCACCATTCGAAGATATTTATGACTTTTTAAGAAGATGTTATGGGAAGAGTATCAATCGTAAAACGATAGAATCTATGATTGAAGTAGGCGCTTTACATAGTTTTGGATACAACATAAAAACATTGTTAAATAATTTAGATGTACTGTTAAATTATGCTGATTTAACCAAAGATATGGAAGAGGGAATTATTCCTGTTGCAAAACCAGAACTAACTATCTGTGAAGAATTTGATATTCATACCAAAATGTCTTTAGAATTAGAAGGATATGGTTTCTATTTAACAAGTCATCCAGTTACTGAATATAAATTGAAATATCCAAATAGTATTGCCATTGCGGAAATCTCTAATTATTTTGATTGTGAAGTAGAATTAGTTTGTCTAATCGATCGAATGAAAGAGATTACAACCAAACAACAACAAAAAATGGCATTTCTATATGGAAGTGATGAAATTGCTCAAACAGAAGTTGTTTTATTTCCTAGAACTTATGAACAAGTCCAGATTCATAAGGGAGATGTGATTCACGTTCTAGGTAGAGTTGAAAAAAGATTTGATAAATATCAAATCGTTGCTCGTCGTATTCAAGTTCTATACCACAGTGAAGAATAACATATGGTTGACATAGTCTTCATTTTTATACTACCAATTTTATATAATGCATGATAAAATGAAACATAGAGATATCATTTAAATTGTAGGGAGGATATATGAAACAGAAAGGCTTTACATTGATTGAATTATTAGCAGTCATTGTGATTTTAGCTGTAATTGCACTGATTGCTACACCACTCATCATGGGAGTTATTACTGATGCAAAGAAAAATGCTTTTCGCGATTCAGCTTATGGAATTTTAAAAGCAGGAGAACAGTATATTGGAGAAGTTTTATTAAAAGATAATAATACTTATTTAGGAGAGACTATCATACTACCAAATCATGAGAAGCTAAACTACAAAGGAGAAGAGCCTGTATATGGAGAATTATCTTTTTCTAACACAGGTCGAATAGCTCTTATGATGCATAATGATGCTTTTTGTGCATTAAAAGAAATTAACCAGTCAGAAATCAAAATCACAGATTATAAAATGGAGAATGCGTCTTAAAAGAAGAAGTACCACAAGATAAATCCCCTGAAATCGTCTTGACGACACAACGTTATAACGAAGATCAATACGCGAAATTAACTGCTACTATTACCAGTGTAAATCCATTAGTAGAAGTAAAATATATGGTTGGACAAGTAGATGAAGCTACGGTTTTAGAAAATGGAATACCAATGCCAAAAGAAGGAAATTTGTACAGCGTTGAAGGTCTTAATAAAAATGGATATTATACGGTATATGCGAAAGATGCAAAAGGTTTAACAGCTATTAAAAATGTCGTGATTGAAGGATTAATTGTCCTGTCTGGTGATTTTGAAGATATTTTTGTATCAGGTAATTTTGGTGAATTAACATCTAGTTGGGGACAATATTCTAGAACATTAAATATAAAAACAAAAGATAATGTAAAAATTATCGATGCTAGATATAAAAAGAAATATACTTATGATGATGTATCAGAATTTGAAAACGATCCAAATTATGGAGATAAAATCGATCATACCGATCATGAATTAAATTTCACAGCACAAGGAATATGGCTTCAATGTGTTACAATTTATGTAAAGTATGAATACCAGGAAGAAGTATTACCAGGAGAATATGAACCTAGATATGCTTCTAAAATTTATAAAACAAGATTTTCAAATGTATTTGATTAAAAGTGATTCCAATCACTTTTTTTATGCAAAAAAATAGGAGTGGCCCCCTGAAGACCACTCCCTTAAAAGAATAAAAAGGGGTTGGCTAGTGTGATACTAGCTCCAATTCGAACATTTCCGAATTGGTGCTTTTATAATAATCTGAAAGTAGAAAAAAGTCAAGCATTTTAGAGAGAAAATTGTGAAAAAATGAGAAAAAAAGTAGAAATAAATAGAAAAACGAACCTTTGTTTGATATAATGTGATTGGTGAATGATATGTTAGAAACTTTAACAGGAATAGGACCTAAAACAAAACAAGCGTTATCTCATTTAGGAATTTATACATTAGAAGATTTTATAGAATATTATCCATATCGTTATGAACTCGTCCGCAGAACCAATATGGAAGAGGCAAAAGAAGATGATTCTGTGATTATCGATGGAACGGTTACCAATATTCCTCGTGTTGTATATTTTAAAAAGCATATGGAACGAATGAATTTTCGTATACAAGCCAATGATCGTTGGATTGATATTGTCATATTTAATCGTTCATATTTAAAAAAGAACTTAACACCGGGAACAGAAATAACTGTATTTGGAAAGTGGAAACCAAAGAAAAATCAAATTGTCGCATCACAACTCCAATTTGGAAAATTAGAAAAAGAATATGTCGAAAGTATTTATCATTTAACTTCTAAAATAACCAATAAAAAAATAACTCAATGGATTCAAGAAGCTTTGAAAATAGCAAAACCAAGACCGAGCTTCATTCCAAAAACAATGGAAGAAAAATATCACTTTCCAACCAAAGAAGAAAGTATTTTAGAAATTCATCATCCAACTTCGACGGTAAAATTAAAAAAAGCAAGAACAAGATTAAAATATGAAGAATTGTTTATGTTTTTTTATAAAATGACATTATTAAGAGAAGTAAGAAAAAAGGAAACAGGATTACAAAGAAAAATACCACAGGAAAAGGTGCAAGAGATGATAACACATTTGCCATTTTCTCTAACGATAGATCAGCAACAAGCAGTTCAAGATATTAGGTATGATTTAGAGAGCTCATCGCGTATGAACCGTTTGATTCAAGGAGATGTAGGAAGTGGGAAAACCATTTTAGCGTTCATTGCCAGTTATATGAATTATTTAAGTGGTTATCAAACAGCATTTATGGCACCTACTGAAATTCTAGCAACACAACATTATCAAAAAGCCAAAGAATTATTAGAACCATATCATATGAGTGTAGCTTTATTGACGGGAAAACTAAAAGCAAGTGAGAAAAAGCAAATTCAGAAAGATATTTCTGAAGGAAAAATTGATCTGGTAATTGGAACACATGCTTTAATTAGTGAGAAAGTGATTTATCACAACTTGGGATTAGTGATTACTGACGAACAACATCGTTTTGGAGTACAACAAAGAAGAGAGTTAAAAAATAAAGGATTAACACCAGATATTTTATATATGAGTGCAACACCAATTCCTAGAACTTATGCTTTAACGATTTATGGAGATATGGAGGTCAGTAACATTAAAACAAGACCTATGGGAAGAAAAGAAATTGAAACATTATTATTTTCCGAGAAACAATTGAAAGAAGTATTAACGAGAATGTATACTGAATTACAAAAAGGACATCAAGTTTATGTGGTGGCTCCACTGATCGAAGAAAATGAAGAAAGTGATACAAAAGCAGTTGATACCATGTATGAGAATATGCAGAAGGCATTTGGGAAACGTTATACAATTGGTATGTTACACGGTAAACAAGATGGCAATACCAAAGAAAAAATGATGGATGAATTTCAACAAAATAAAATTCAGATTTTAATTAGTACTACAGTCATCGAAGTAGGGGTCGATGTTGCAAATGCGACTATGATAGTAATTTTTAATGCTGAACGTTTTGGTCTATCACAATTACATCAGTTACGTGGAAGAGTAGGTCGTAATGAATTACAAAGCTATTGTTTACTTGTTTCAAATTATGATAAAGAACGTTTGCAGATTTTAACCAAAGTATCAGATGGATTTCAAATTAGTGAAGAAGATTTCCGTTTACGTGGTAGTGGTGATTTCTTTGGTGTTAGACAAAGTGGAGATATGAGTTTTCAATTGGCAGATATTTACAAAGATTTCTCAATTTTAAAACATGCCAAAGAAGATGCAGAGTTATTCAGAAAAAATAAAGTATATTTTAATTCTGAAGAAGCAAATCGCTTTACAGAGTTTGAAAAAAGCATTGTGCATTTAGATTGACTTTTTCTTGAAAATTTAGTAAACTTAGTCTAGCGTGATAGTAGTCACGCGCTTGAGACTCTTACCGACGAATGTGAGTGGTCTCAACCAAAACCCCCTGAAGGAGCCTTATGGCTCCGCTTTTTTTTGCTTGTAAGTAAGAATTTTTTATGATTAACATTATACGTGTTATAATGAATTTGTAAGAGGTGCATTATGGAAACAAATTCAACGAGTAAATTAATCAAAATTACAGAAAATAAAGGCATTCAGTTTTTAAGGGGAGATAAATCGTTATTTAAAAAATATAGTTATTTTCAAGTCGTTAATGCTTATAAAAATCTGTTTGCTTGTGATGAGGAAACTATTATTGAGATAAGGGATAATATTAAAAGTGGCATTAAATTGGATTATTATAGAAAATCTTTTCAAATTAAAGACAATATAAAAGATAGTGATTTATATGAGATAATATGTGATAAAATTTGTAAAAAATATGGACTGTGTGGTAAAACATTACAAGAACAAGAAGAACAAATAAAAATGATTAAATATCATCACCATATTTATAATCCTGGGACATTATATACAGATTTTGTGAGAATGTATAAATTTGAACATGAGTTAAGGATGATGTTACTAAAATATACATTGATAGTTGAGGAAAGTATAAAAAATATTTTTATTTCTTATCTGAATGACATAAATGCTGATCCAAATTATTTAGTTAATATGGATAATTATAATACAGATTCTTTAAAATCAAAATCATTTAATACAATGAAGTTAATAATTGATAAATATGATAATCAAAAATCTAAACCAATAAAAAGAAAAAGAGATCAACATTTAACTGTTCCATATTGGATTATTATTAATGAATTAGCTATGAATCAAACTTATTATGCTATTGCAAATTTGAATTCAGATGATTCATATAAAATTTTTTTAAGATGTTTGAACTTTTTTACAAGGCTTAATTTATCAGAAGAAAACAGAGGGAAAAATCAAAAGCAAATCAGCTATGAAAAGAAAATGGTAAATAACTTTAAAACATTATTATGTTATTTAGGTGAATTTAGAAATATGTTAGCACATAATCAGCCAATTTATTGTTATAATGTACTAGAATATAATATTAATAGAACTCCTAAATTTAAATATGAGTTACCAAAGGTTAAACCTGGATGTAAAGATAAAAATGGTAATCCAGTTTCTAAAGAGAAACAGCAAATAAATATTATGGGATCGTTAATGAATAGTTTAAAAGA
>USRP01000028.1 GCA_900557185.1 uncultured Mycoplasmatota bacterium | reverse complement strand
TATTCAATCACATTTCTGTAATTAATATTACACTTTTATAGTACCAAAAAGAAGCCGAAGCTTCTAAATTTTTAAATACTTTCTAACTGCACGCCAACTACCAAACATACCTACTAAAATACCAATGATAACTAAAATACCTGATAATAAGAAAATAAATGGTTGTGGCTCTACTAATTTAATAAATGGTGAGAATAACTGACCATTAAAGTTATCAAATAATACTGTATAACCATATATTGTTGCGATAATTGGAATAATTGAACCAATCACTCCAAGGAATAATCCTTCAAATATAAATGGTATTTTAATATTTAAATTACTAGCTCCAACGAGACGCATAATTTCAATTTCACGTTTACGTGAGAAGATTGTAATTTTAATGGTATTAGAGATTAAGAATGCTGTTACGATAATAAGAGCAACTACCATACCTAGACAAATTTTGCGAACTACGTCAAATACAGAAACTAACTGCTCTACCATTCCTTCTCCATATTTAATAATATCGACACCATCAATCGCTTTAATCTTTTTTGCTGTACTAGCAATTTTATTGATATCTTCTACTTTTACTAAATATGTATCTTGAAGTGGATTTTCTTCTTCACTCCATTCATCCATAATTGATTTAAATGTATCAGAAGAACTTTTCATGTCTTCTGTAATTTCATCTTTTGATTGGAATGTAATACTTTCAATATTATTTAATCTTTTAATTTCTTGTTCTACAACTTTTATTTTTTCTTCTGTGATATTCGCATCTAGAAATGTAACAATTGTTACATCTTTTTCTACAAGTGTTGCGAAATTATTCACGTTGACAGATAAAATCATAGAAATTGAAACAACTAATAAAGTAATGGTAATACAAGAAATACTTGCTAGTGATAAAGAGAAATTACGAAATACACTTTGAAATGAATCTCTAATATTTCTACTTAATATTCTAAATGCCTTCATGTGTATATGTTCCCTCCTTATAGTCTTTTAATACACGACCAGCGTCTAATAAAATGACTCTTTTTTTCATCTTATTTACGATTTCTGTATCATGCGTTACCATAATAATTGTTGTTCCCATTTTATTAATTGCATCTAAGACATTCATAATTTCCATACTTGTTGCTTCGTCTAAGTTACCAGTTGGCTCGTCACAGATTAAAAGTTTTGGACCATTTACAATGGCTCTTGCAATCGCTACACGTTGTTGTTCTCCACCTGATAATTGATTTGGATAATTCTTAGCTTTATTTTTTAATCCAACTAAATCTAATACTTTTACAACTTTAGAATAAATCTCATCTTTTGGTAAACCAAATATTTCTAGTGAGAAAGCAACATTCTCGTAAACTGTTTTCTTTGGTAATAATTTAAAGTCTTGGAATACAACACCTAATTTACGACGTAATTTATAAACTTTACTGTTTCTTAACTTTCCTACATCTAAACCACCAACAATAATTTGTCCACTTGTTGGTTTTTCTTCACGATAAAGCATCTTAATTAATGTTGATTTACCACATCCTGTAGACCCAATTACAAAGACAAATTCACCTTTTTTTATCTTTAAATTTAAGTCATAGATAGCAGTCACACCATTACGATACTTCTTTTTTACATTCTTCATACGAATTAAATCCATCATAACCACCCATCTTTCATTATACTATCCTTTTGGCAATTTCTTACTCCCAAAATTTTCTATTCTCCCCCATTTACTTCATAAGCATCTGTAACAAGGAAGAAAGCATTATTATCTATTTCACGAATACCTTCTTTGGCGATAAAATATTCTTTCGTAGGAATAATACACATAATCACTTTTTGATGATTTCCAGTGAATCCTCCTCTACCATCTAATACTGTGACACCATGAGATAAATGCTCCATAATAAATTTCTTAACTGCTGTCTCATGATCAGTAATAATATAAAAGGCTTTTGAACTAGAAATACCGAGAATTACTTTATCAGTCATAATACTAACAATATATAAAGACATAACAGAATAAAGTAATTTAGTAGCTCCAAAGAAGAAGAACGAACTAGCGACAATTAAACCGTCTGTACAATACATTGCATTTCCCAGTGACATGTGAAAATACTTAGATACAATTTGATTTAATATATCTGTTCCTCCTGTTGTATATCCTGCTTTAAAGACAAGTCCCATTCCAAATCCTGTAATTGTCGCTCCAAATAGAGTTAATAACAGAGGATCTGTTGTATCTATTTGAATATATTGAGGAACAAACTCTGTTGCTTTCATCAAAACTGGAACCATAATAGAACCTAAAATAGAATTCATAGTCTTTTCTTTTCCTAAAAGGAAATAACTCATCACTAATAAAATCAAAGAACCAATTAAAATAACAATCGATGGATCTAGACCTAATGTGGCATTTAAAATAACACCCACACCACTCATACCATATACGATTTTATTTGGTAAAATAAATAAGTTAAAGGATAGTGCAACTAATAATGCTCCAACAAAAAACTGACAATATCTTACAACACGATCTTTCTTATAAATATTTTTTATGATGTTTTCGTCAAACAATTTCTTTTTCTGAAAGAACATTATCCTTTCCTCCTTTTTAAATAAGCATTAATAAATAAATCTAGACTACCATCAAGAACATCTTGCACATTTGTATTTTCGACATTCGTACGATGATCTTTTACTAAACTATAAGGATGCATTACATAACTTCTAATTTGGCTACCAAAGTCTATTTTCTTCATATCGCCTTTCATTTCTTGCATCTTTTCTTCTCTCTTTTGTAATTCTAATTGATATAATTTATTTTTTAATACTTCCATTGCTCGTTCTCTATTTTGAATTTGACTTCTTTCGTTTTGACAAGTGACAACAATTCCTGTTGGAATATGAGTAATTCTAACAGCACTTTCGGTTTTGTTTACATGTTGTCCTCCTGCTCCACTAGAACGATATACATCAATTTTTAAATCAGCATCTTTGATTTCAATATCGACATCATTTCCATCAAACAATGGTGTTACTTCCACTGAGGCAAATGAAGTATGTCTTCTACTATTAGAATCAAATGGAGAAATACGAACTAGACGGTGAACACCTCGTTCACTTTTTAAATATCCATAGACATTCATACCAGTGATTAAAGCTGTAACACTTTTAATTCCAGCTTCATCTCCATGTTCTAAATCTACTTCTTCTAATTGAAAGCCATGTTGTTCACACCATCTCGTATACATACGATAAAGCATGTTTGCCCAGTCACAAGCTTCAGTACCACCTGCTCCTGAATGAATTTCTAAAATAGCTCCCAAACTATCGTATTTACCATCTAACAACAGAGTAATCTCTAATGACTCTAAACGTTCTTTCACATCTAATACAGAAGAAGATAACATTTCTTGCACTTCTGTATCAGGGGTATCTTTTAACAATTGAATCATCTCGATATTATCTTCAATTTCTTGTTTCAATTGCAAGACTGATTCTTCACTCTTCTTTAAAGCATTTAACTCATCAAAAACAGCTTGACTTTTCTTTCGGTCATCCCAAAAATGTGGATCCGTTGTCTTAGCTTCTAACTCTTTGATTCTATCGGCTGTATGATTTGCTTCAAAGTGACCTCCATAAATCTAGTATTCTTTTTTTAAAATCTTGATAGTAATTTGTGATTTCATAAATCTCCATAGCATCTCTCCTATCATTCATATATAATTATAACATGTTTTTTACAAAAGAAAAAGCACCAATTCACAACATATGTATATCTTAGTACTTGTCAATGAAAAGTAAATAGAATGGTAAAAGACTGTCAGTTTTAAAAAAAGCATGTTAGAATAAAAGTATGAAACGAATCCATTTTTTAAAAGCAGTATGGAGTGATATTATCTTATTAGAACAAGATAATTCCTATGCACTCATCGATACTGGTTATGAGAATCAAAAAGAAGAAATTATAACATATCTAAAAGAAAGGAGTATTAAATCATTAGACTTTATTTTTATTACTCATTTTCATCGTGATCACTATGGAAGTTTAGAAATCCTACTCGATACAATTCCAATTCAAACAGTATATATAAAACCGTATAGTGGTTTAGATGGAAAAACAGCTACAGGACAACTATCTGATGAGAATTATCGTCAAACAGAAATGAATTACTATCAAAAACTATTTCAAAAAATAAAAGAAAAAAGTAACCTCGTAGAGATTACTAAGACATCCAAAACTATTTCTTGGAATCAAATAGAACTTCATTTATATAATACTGAAAATAAATTAAAAACTATTTTTGACGATATGACACATCCATATTATCAACAGTATAAAATTAGTGAAAATTTTAATAGCTGTGGGATTTTATTAACCTATCAAAATAAAAAAATATATCTAGCAAGCGATTTAACAGATTATAAAACAGAAGAAAAAGATTTAGTATGTTGTAATTATGAGATAGCGAAACAAATTCAAAGTGTTGATGTTTATAAATCAGCTCACCATGGATTAGATAACTGTAATACAGATAATACATTAAAACAATTATTACCAATGATTACAGTTACAACCAATACAAAAGATTATATAATGAATACTTCAACTTATTTGTCTAGAATCAAACAATTTAGAAACGATGCGAAAATATATTCTACAGAAGATGAAACAATCATTGTAAATTTAGATACATTACAAGTAACTGCATATAAAAACTAGGCATATCACCTAGTTTTTTACATTTCAATTTTTTTAACACGTTGTTTTGTTTCATCATATGTATATCCATCAGGAATGATATTACCGTAATATACTTGATATAAAAGATATGTAGCAGCATTCTTAAAAGATACACTTTGATATAATTTTGGATTTACTTCTCCTTTTCTAGCTTCACTCTCTGTTAAAAGAAATTCATCTGGAAATGGAATATAATATGCTCCTTGTTTTCCATATTTCAATTCATCATCGTAATTACGTTTTAAGTAAATTCTTGATGTATTCTCACCAAAACTTTTTGGTGTTTCATATCTCTTTACAAAATAATAACCATAATCAAGTAATTGTTGTTGGGTAATTTTTGTCATATATGATAAAGCACTTTCACGCATCCCTGACATATCCATTTTTTGAAAAACATCATTTTCATCCATCTTTTTAACATTTACTTGAACACGTGTTCTAGTTTCATATCCCATCTTATTCACCTCTTCTTAAATTGGTATTATAACGGATTTCTATTGATATTGCAAGTAGTAAATACATAATTTGCCTTATAAAATCAGAATATAATGAACAAAAAAAGAAACTATTTGTTAGTCTCTTTATATTCTTTACATACAACATCTAATTTTTGAACCATATCATCTACTTCTTCAAAACTATGTAGTCGACATCCACTTGCCATAACATGTCCACCACCACCAAATTCTTGAGCAACTTCATTAATCACAGGTCCTCTAGAACGAAGACTACCACGAATTAAACCAGTTGTCTTATCATAAGAGAAGAATCCCCAAGCAATCATTTCATCGATGAAGTTAAAATTGTTAATGGCATTTCCTGCTGTAGCAGCATCCACGTGTTCTTCATCTAATATTTCTTGTGGTAATTTTACATATCCAAATCCATTCTCAGTAATCGTCAGATGTCTAGCCAAATATCCTTGAAATTGAATTTCTTTTAATGGTCTCGTATATAGATATGGATATATTTTCGTAATATCTAAATTTGTTTCATTTAATAATTTAGAAACATTTGAGAAAGTACGCGCTGTTGATGTTTTAAACATAAAACGATCTGTATCAGCAACAAGTCCAACATATAACTTCTCTGCAACTTCTAAACTCATTTTTAATTTAGAGTAAAATATAAGTTCCATAACCATTTCTGATGCACTACTATAATCTTCACCAATCCATTCTAATTGACAAAATGTTTCTACGTATGGATGATGATCGATTTTAATACTATCTTGAAACTTATGTGGATTTACTCCATCTACTCGTTTCGCATCAGGAGTATCTAATACTATCAGTAAACTATTTTGATACATTTCTTCAGAAAAATTATCTAATGTTCCTAGATAACGAAATTTACTTGCAGGGCATCCAACTGTATATACATTTTTATTAGGAAATGTATTTAATATTGCTTGTTTTAAGCCCAAAGAAGAACCTAATGCATCAGGGTCTGGTCCTACATGTCTAGCAATTACAATGGTTTGATATTTCTTAATTTTCTTATATATTTTTTGATAAATAGACCTCTTAAACATAATTTCACTCTTCTCTATATCCCATTTTAAATGATATTATTTTTAGTGTCAAGAAAAGACTTGTATTACAAGTCTTTATTTAATTAATTCATAAGTATCTCTAGCAATCATAACTTCTTCATCAGTTGGAATCACATAACATGGAATACTAGAATCAGGTGCACTTACCATCTTTTCTTCTCCACGCATGTCATTTTCTTTTTCATCTACTTTTACACCAAGTGCATGTAGAGAATCCATAATTTGTTTTCTTGTTAAACTAGAGTTTTCACCAAGTCCTGCAGTAAATACAATCGCATCACATCCATCTAACAATACATAGTATTTTGCGATATATTCAACAACACGTTTTACATACATTTTTTGTGCAAGAAGACATAATTCATCTCCAGCTTCCATACCAGCTTCAATATCTCTGGCATCGCTTTTTCCTTTACTAATTCCACAAAGTCCACTTTGTTTATTTAAAATATTATCTACTTCTTGTAAAGACATTCCAGATTTTTCCATAACATATGGAATCATTGAATAATCAATATCTCCAGAACGTGTTCCCATCATAATACCAGCATTTGGTGTAAATCCCATAGAAGTATCAATACATTTTCCATTTAATACAGCACTAATACTTCCTCCACTACCAATATGACAAGTAATAATCTTTGTATCTGTTCTACCTAAAATTTCATTCATACGTTGTGATACATACTTATGACTTGTTCCATGGAATCCATATTTACGTACTCCATATTTCTCGTACCATTCCACTGGTACTGAATATAGATAATTTTCTTTTGGCATTGTTTGATGGAATGCCGTATCAAATACTGCTACTGCTTTTGCATTTGGAATCATTTTTTCAAAAGCACGAATTCCTGTAATTCCAGCTGGGTTATGAAGTGGTGCAAGTGGAATTAATTCTTGTAATTTTTCCATCACTTCTTCATCGATTAATACACTTGAATTAAATTTATCTCCACCATGTACTGTACGATGTCCAATTCCTTTAATCTCATCTAGAGATTCTACAATATGACGCTCTAATAATTCTTGTACTAAAATTTGTACAGCTACTTCATGATTTGGTAAATCTACTTCTTTTTTAATCTTTTCACCATTTAATTTTAATGTATAAAATCCTCCATCAATTCCAATACGTTCAAATGTACCTTGAATTAATACTTTTTCTTCAGGCATTTCATAAGCTTGAAACTTTAAAGATGAACTACCACAGTTTACTGATAATATTTTCATAATTTTCCTTCTTTCTATTTTAACTTCATGGTTGGGAATAAAATAACTTCACGAATTGATTCACTACCTGTTAGTAACATCACTAAACGGTCAATTCCCATTCCCATACCACCAGCAGGTGGCATACCATATTCTAATGCTTCTACGAAATCTAAATCCATTTCATTGGCTTCTTCATTTCCAAGTTCACGTTCTTTTAATTGGTTTTCAAAACGTTCATATTGATCGATTGGATCATTTAATTCTGTAAAGGCATTGGCATATTCACTACCTAAAATAAATAATTCAAAACGTTGTGTAAATCTTGGATCCTTTGGATCTTTTTTAGCAAGTGGACTAATCTCAATTGGATGTCCATAGATAAATGTAGGTTCAACAATTGTCTCTTCTACGTATTTTTCAAAGAATGCATTTACAATATGACCATATGAGAAATGTTCTTCTACCACAATCTCATGTTCTTGAGCTAATGTTTTAGCCTCTTCAAATGTCATATCACTCGCAAAATCAATACCAGTTACATTCTTAATCGCTTCTGTCATAGAAATTCTTTTATACTTTGGAGCTAGTGAAATCTTATGATCTTTAAATTCTATTTCATAAGTCCCATTGACTTCCATACAAGCATTAGAAACAATTCCTTCTGTTAAATCCATCATACCTTCTAAATCACTAAATGCTTTATATACTTCAATTGTCGTAAATTCAGGGTTATGTTTACGATCCATACCTTCATTTCTAAATAAACGACCAATTTCATATACCGCATCCATACCACCAACTAATAATCTCTTTAGTGGTAATTCTGTTGCGATTCTAAGATACATATCAATATCTAATGTATTATGATGTGTTACGAATGGTCTTGCTGCTGCTCCTCCTAAAATTGTACCTAATACCGGTGTTTCTACTTCAACATATCCTAAGTTATCTAAATAGTGTTGAATAGAACGAATGATTTTTGGACGGGCAAAAGCGACTCTTCTCGCATCCTCATTCATAATTAAATCGACATAACGACGACGATATCTCTCTTCTGTATCAGTAAGTCCATGGAATTTTTCTGGAAGTGGTTTTAATGCTTTTACTAAGTGAATATAATGCTCTGCACGAATACTTAATTCTCCCATATCCGTACGGAACACAGTTCCTTTAATTCCTACAATATCTCCAAGATCTGCTTTTTTAAATAAAGCATATTCATCTTCTCCAACAACATCTTGTCTCACATAGATTTGAATTTGTCCATATTTATCTTGAATATGCATAAATCCTACTTTACCTTTACGACGACGAGTCATAATACGACCCGCAATGGTTACTTCTTCTAATTCCATTTCGTGTAATTCTTCTTTTGAATATTGTGCATACTGTTCTTTAATTTCCTTTGAATTTGTAGTTACTTCAAAACGGTGTCCAAATGGATCAATTCCTAAACTTTCTAATTCTTTTGCTTTTTCACGACGAACTAATTCTTGTTCTGTAAACTTTCTTTCTTCCATGTTCATTCCTCCTAAACTTCTACCACTCTTGTATGTGATAGTCTTTCGTGTAATCCCACTCCGTCTTTCCTATATAATACCATAAAAACACTAAAAATAACTAGTGCTAGTTGGATAATTCCTAAAATACTAATCATCAATAAATATAAAATTCCTGGAACTATATAAATAAATAACAATGATAAAAATAAATATAATAATCCATTTAAAACAACATTACGAATTACTAAACTATGGATCGTTGCTTCTCCTCCACTTTCATCGACCACGCGAATCTTCATGAGTGCCTTTCCAAATGTCTTTCCTTCCATAAAGTATGGAATAAATACAAAATAGATAAAGACAAATACAAGATTAATAAAACCTACGGCAACATGTTCTCTATCAATATCTTGTGATATTTCACTTAAGTGAAATAAATAGCTAGTAATACTTGTCTCTCTCATCACTGCTTTTTCATTCATTTCACTGAGTTCTAAACGAAGTGCTTTCTCATTTTCAGTTACATTGGTAAGCATAGCTCCTATTCCAATAAATACAAATAAGATAAACATATCAATTAAATAAGCACAAATACGCTTCTTAGTAATTGTTTTCATAGCCATTCTCCTTTTTAAATTCTTTTAATAATTTTAATACTTCTTCTTTTGTTTTCGCCCCAAACAATGCCTGTTTTAATTGATTGCTGTGTGGTACATATTTTAAATACCATGCAGCATGGGTACGAAGTTCTAAGATTGCAACTTTTTCCGGTTTTATTTGCAGTAAATAATTCATATGTTTTTCAATCATTTGAAAACGTTCTTCTATCGTAACTGGCATAGGTTCTGTACCATGTTCTAAATAATTTACACAGTCTCTCATCAACCACGGATTACCAAGACAACCACGACCAATCATTACTGCATCACAACCAGTTTCTTCTAACATCTTTTTCGCATCATAACAAGTTTTAATATCTCCATTCCCAATCACAGGAATAGAAACAGCTTCTTTTACCTGTTTAATAATATTCCAATCAGCCAATCCCGAATATCCTTGGCTTCTTGTTCTACCATGTACAGCAATTGCTTTGGCACCAGCTTCTTCACATATTTTTGCAATCTCCACTGCATTGATATGTTCACTATCCCAACCACTACGTATTTTTACCGTCACTGGAATTGGAACAATATCGACAACCGCTTTGACAATCTCTTTTACTTTTTCAGGATGTTTCAAAAGAGCACTTCCTGCTTGTGCTTTTACAGCAACTTTAGGAACAGGACATCCCATATTAATATCGATAATATCTGGTTTCATGGTTTCATAAATATATTTGGCAGCAGTAACAAAAGATTCTTTATCACTTCCAAAAATCTGTTGGGTAATTGGTCTTTCTACTTCTTCCATAAATAGCATCTCACGGGTCTTTTTACTTCCATAAGTAATGGCTTTATCGCTAACCATTTCCGCATAGATTAATCCACAACCCATTTCTTTAACAATTTTCCGATAAGCACTATTACACACCCCTGCCATAGGAGCAAGTACAACTTGATTTTGTATCTTCACATCACCAATCTGCCACATAAAACCACCTCTTTTCATTATAATATAAATTCCCCTTGATATCAATAAACGTACGTTATATGATACCACAAATAGAAAAAATTACCAAGAAAATGTTATAATGTAAAAGGTGGTAATATGAACGATATTTGGTATCGATTAGAAAAATCAAAATTTCGTAGTAAATGGCATCTCCATGAGAAAGAAAAAATATATATCCAAGAAAAAGGAATGGATACCATCGAAAGTCATGCCAGAGACTTTATTAAAAAAAGACTAGCTCCGGCAGTCATTTCAAATGATGGAAAACAAACACCCATGAAAGGACATCCTGTATTTATTGCTCAGCATGCGACGGCAACATGTTGTAGAGGATGTTTAGAAAAATGGCATCATATCAAAAAAGGACATCCATTAACACCACAAGAACAAGAATATATTATAAATATCATTATGACATGGATTCAAAAAGAGAAATAACAGACATTGTTATTTCTCTTTTAACCATTCTCCTAATTTAGAATATGCATCACAATTAAAGAGTGGTAATTTCTCTTCATCTGTAAAACAAGCTAGAGTATGTTCTTGTCCATCAGGAATAAAAATAAAATCATACCCTATTCCCATATTACCTTCTTTATTTTTAGATATCGTTCCCCATGACTTTGATTCAAATGTTTTTGTATTACCTTCTTCATCTGTATAAGCTAATACATCTAAAAAATAAGCTTTTCGATCGTCTATTCCTTCCATTAATCTTAAAATACCATCTTCTCCTAAAGTTTTTTCCACATAATTACTATAAAGAGATGGAAATCCATTCAAAGCTGGAATGATCAATCCAGAATCATTCTTTAAAACCGCACACTTTAATTCACGATGCGCATATTGAGATGAATAAATCGCTACTTCTTCAATTGATTCTGCTTGAATTTCTGGTAAATTCTTCATCTTCTGTCCGATTACTTCAAAACCAAGTGGCTCTAATACATATCTGGCCATATCCAACTTTAACTGATTCGTAGTTGCAAATACAATTTTTTTCACACAATCACCTCAAATTCATTATACCTCAATTTGACAAAAAAGGCACTTTTTATTAGAATACTATGTGCAAAAAGGGGGAATTGCACATGTATCAAAAAAAATATGTTGCAACTAGAATTGGATGTTCAGGAGGAATCGATAGTTACTTAAAAACACTTCACTATATCGGAGTACAAGAAGAAAGTGATTATAATCGTTATTTCTTTTTAGATGATGATAAAAATGTAACAGTAGATTATTACAAACTACCACACCACCTAATTCTTGTAACAGTAACAAGTCAAACAGATGACTTAACACAATTTGTTCCAGAACAAACAAGAAATACAAATAAAAAAGGACTCATTGATGTAACCCATCATGAATACTATCAATCACATGAGTCTATTATAGAAAACATACAACCATTTCGTATGGTAGTAGAAGGAGCTAAAGGAACAGGAAAATCATCAATCGTTCGTTATTTTATAAGCAAAGGAATTGTTGCTCAAGATAGAGATCCAGAAGTATTTTCTAATCCAAAGTTACTTAAATTATCAAAAGAAAATAGAACAAAAAAGGTTTATCAAAGAATTCATAAAAATGAAGATGAATATTTCTTATTAGTTATGCGAACTGCCCAACATATAGAAAGTGCATTAAAAAGAAGAACAGATGAGAAAAATACAAAAGATCATGATGCATATAGAAAAGCATACCAAGAAGCTTACATATCACTTAACAAAGCGGGTTTATTAGATGGAAAAATAAAAATTATGCACAATGACTTTAAATGGGGAAATCAAAGAAATCAATACTTAAGAAATATGATTAATCAAATGATGGAAAAATACCCACAACAAAAAGTAAAGGCTAGATAATCTAGCCTCTTTTTTATTCAATTACGAATGGATCTTGCATCGTTCCTGTTCCTGTGAACT
>USRP01000027.1 GCA_900557185.1 uncultured Mycoplasmatota bacterium | reverse complement strand
TATAAAATTAAAAAAATTTACTAAAAACTATTGATTTTTATTAGCAAGTTTTTGTTCTAAAAATATATTTATAACATATTCTGAAATGGGGGTATGTTATGGAACTTTCAGTCAATGATTTAGTAACTCGTATTTCATATAATCATGATATGGTATTTCGTATTATTAGAATTACGGAAGATGGAAACTATATTTTAAAAGGGGTTAATATTCGTTTGATTGCAGATAGTCCAAAAGAAGATTTAGTATTATATGATCGTGAAGAAGACATTGAAGAAGAGAGAGAATTTCTAAATCGTGTCAAACCGGAATTTCATCTGAATCGTAATGATTATTTTTATTTACCAGGAAAAATATTACATATAGATGCCGATCAGGACTATTTACAAAGATGTTTAGACTACTATCATGATGCGTCTTTAAAAGTTGTTGGAGTACATATGGATGAGGAAGAAGTAGCACATGAGATTCGAGAACTATTGGAAGAAACAAATCCTAGTATTGTAATTATTACGGGGCATGATGCTTACTATAAGAGAAAAGGGAATAAGAATGAAATTAATTCTTATAAGAATAGTAAGTATTTTGTAGAAGCAGTGAAAGAGGCAAGAAAGTATGAGAAAAGTCATGACAAGTTAGTTATTATTGCCGGTGCTTGTCAATCTGACTATGAAGATTTAATTCAAGCAGGCGCGAATTTCGCATCTAGTCCTAAAAGAGTCAATATTCATGCCTTAGATCCTGCTATTATAGCAACGAGAATTAGTTTAACAGAATCTAGTGAAGATATTGATTTAAAAGGAATATTAGAAAAAACAAAATACGGTTCTTCGGGGATAGGGGGAATTAAAACAAAAGGTACCATGTACTTAGGGTATCCTAGATAGGAGATAAGATGATTGGAAAAGTAAAAGAAGAGTTAGAAAAACATATTGGAGAAGAAGTGTTTATTCAATATCATTTAGGACGGAATAAGTATGAATCATATCAATGTGTGATTCGAGAATTATATAATAATGTTTTTTTAGTAGAAATGAAAGAAAATGAAGGGCTACCAGTCAAATCTTTTTCTTATACAGATATTATTACAAAAAATATTCGAATTCACTTTTAACTTGCAAAAAGAAAATCTTTAGTATATAATGTAAGTGTATCATAGTATACCGAAGGGAGAGATTTACGTGGAAGTAACATCTGTTAGAGTAAAACTTGCTCATAACAAAAATGGAAAGGTTAATCCAAAAGCATTTGTAACGATCGTGATTGATAACTGGTTAGCAATTCGCGATATGAGAATCATTCAAGGGAAAGAGAGATTATTTGTAGCTATGCCTAATCGTAAAAAAGGTGGAGATGCAAAAGTAGCTACAGAAGAAGTTACTACAGCACCAGAAACTGTAGAAGAAGAAAGATTAGACATTGTATATCCAATCAATAAAGAAGGAAGAAAAATGATTGAAGATGCAGTGTTAGCTGAATATGAAAAAGTATTAGAAGAAGGTTCTGAAGAATAGAACCTTTTTTTTGGTATATTTGAGATAGATGTTCATATATTTTAACAGGAGGCTAAAATATGGACAAGGATCATTCAAATATCATAGGAACTGTAGTAGGAAATCATAATATAACAATTAGTGATAGAAAAACATTAGTGATTACAGGAGTAAAAAAAATAGAGAGTTTTGATAATGAAGAATTTTTAATGGAAACAACCATGGGATATATTATGTTAAAAGGAGAAGGGTTAGAGATTATTAAATTAGATACTTATCAGGGAAATGTTTCTATTAAAGGAAAAGTAAATAGTTTAAGTTATATGGAAACAGCGAAAAAGGAAAAAGAAGATAGTATGTTTAGTAAATTATTTAAATAATGAGTTTAAAAGTACAGATTATTACTTTGGTATTTTCCTTTTTCTATGGGGTTCTATTTTCCTTTTTATTAACAATTCAGTATCGTTTTGTATACGCTAAAGAAAAATGGTTTCAATATAGTTTTACCATTTTATTTGTTCTCGTTATGACTTTGTTATACTTTTTAATTTTAAGAAAGATTAATTATGGAGTTCTTCATCCATATGCTTTTCTCAGTATGATGTTTGGTTATTCTATAGAACATCTAATTCATTTACATTTCTTGACTTCTAAGCATATTGTCAAGAAAAAAGAAACATGATACACTATAAAATAGTAGGTGATAAAGATGGCAAAGAAGAAAAAAGTAAGTAAAAGAGCGAAAAAAAGACTTTTATTTTTTGGTACGCTTTCTTTTGCAGTAATTATCTATTTCTTTATTACCCTTACTACTTATACATTAAATATTATTGATTTAAATCATGAAAAGAAAGAATTACAAAAGCAATTACTTGTTTTAAAAGAAGATGAAGAGAATTTAAATATCGAGTTAAAAAAATTACAAGATCCTGATTATATTGCTCGTTTTGCAAGAGAGAATTACTTGTATTCGAAAAATGGAGAATATATTATTAAGATACAAGATAATAAGAAAGCAACAAAGAAGACAGATATCGATCATGAAAAGAGTATTCGTTATATTGTTGTTGGTGTTGGTTCTTTTCTAACGATTTTAGGTATATATGTATTACGTCATATGACAAAGTAAATCCACATTGCAGTGGATTTATTTTTATGTTATATTAATATTGGAAAGTAGGGATAGAATGACAAGTATTATTATACTCGTACATAATGCATATGATTATGTTAAAAATACGATAGAGACATTACAAATGACAAAAAATAAAGACTATGAAGTAATTGTATTAGATAATGCTTCTGAAAAGAAAGTACAAAAATTATTACTAAAATTATATCAACAAAAGAAAATTGATAAATTAATTTTCTCACAGGAAAATACTTTATTTGCCAAAGGAAATAATATCGCATTTCGCTTTTGTGATCCAAAATCAGATCGTGTATTGTTATTAAACTCTGATATTGATATTCGTAATCCAGAATGGTTAGATGAAATGAATCGTATTTATGAGAAAGGAATTACATCACTTGGTGTAGTGGAGGGAAATCCGTATACGAGAGTGGATGGTTTCTGTTTTATGATTGATAAAGAATTATATCAGAAGTATTTATTAGATGAAGAGTTTGAATGGTGGTGGTCTATTACAAAATTACAGGCGGAAGTATTAAAAGATGGATACCCTGTAAAAGGAGTAAAAGACTATCAGAATTTGATTTTCCATTATGGAGGAATGTCTGGAACAGACTTTAGAGATGCGAAAGGAATGCAGATAGATGGAGAAAAAGTAATTTCATGGTTTGCAAATCATGAAATCAATATAATAGATCATATTGATAATCCCAATACGATTTATAAAGCAAATAGTAAAGCAAATCGCATTTATCGTAAATTAAAGAATAAGAAGTAATCAATACTTCTTATCTTTTTAGAAAGTAGGCTTATTATGAAAGAAATTCAGGTAGAAGATATTCAATCTTATTTTGTAAAAAGAGACAAAGAAGTGAATAAAGGAGATTTTGGTAAAGTAGGTTTTATTGGTGGTTCTAACAATTATGCTGGGGCTTTAAAACTAGCTACATTGAGTCATGCTTCTTTACGTAGTGGATGTGGGATTAGTCGTGTATTGATTCCAGAAGAGTTAGCCCCATTGTTAACACCACATATTTTAGAACAGACGATGTTCTTTTATCATAATCTAGAACAATTAAAAGAAGGTATTCATGATTTAGATGCTTTAGCAATCGGTATGGGTTGGGGACAAGATGCATCTCATTTAGCTATCTTAAAAGAAATATTGGATGTCTATTCTGGTACTATGGTAATTGATGCCGATGGATTAAATACTCTAGTTGATCATTTAGATATCATAAACAATCATCGTGTAGTATTGACACCTCATTTAAAAGAATTTTCTCGTCTGACAAATTTACCAATTGAAACGATTCAAGAAAATCCAGTAGAAATTGTCAAACAGTTTGCGAAAAAGTATGGTGTTATTTTATTGTTAAAAGGTTCTACGACGATTATTTCTGATGGTTCTGAAGTATATTTGGTAAAAAGAGGTTGTCCAGGTATGGCAACAGCGGGTAGTGGAGATGTATTGTCAGGCATCTTAGCTGGTTTATGTGCTTATCATCCATATGATATATTAACTGTGGCAGCAAGTGCTTATTTAGCTGGATTAGCAGGGGAATTAGCAGAAAAAGAGAAAACTGATATTGCCATGATAGCTAGTGATACCATTGAACATATTCCACAGGCAATTACTTGGATTAGAGAGCAAACAAAAAGTTCACATTAATGTGAACTCTTTTTTTATTCAGTTGGTGTTCCACCACCGGTTTGATTATCAACAACGGTTACTTTTCTAGTAATTGTTTTTGTATAATCTCCGTAAGTTACTGTATAACTAATTGTATAAGTTCCAGCAGTAGAAGTGAAGGTATCTAATGAGGCAGGAATTCCAGCAGAGTTTGTAATACTTGTTTCAACTTCTGCACTTGTTGTTACATCTTTTCCATCCTCTTTTACAACAACACCTTGATCACGATATGTACTATTTAAGTTAACTGTCATACTAGCACTACCAACTAGACTTACTGTAATTTCTCCTTGGACATTAGAAACATTCACAGTTGTTTCCACACCTGGAGCTTCCGCTGCCTTAAAGTTAGAATAACATGATTTAACAATATAAGTACCACTATCTGTTGATTTTGCAGTAAAGGTAATACTTGTATTATTTGTAAATTGAATTAGTCTTAGACTACCATCTTTTTGTTTTGCATAAATGTTATATCCAACACTACCAAGCATACTTTGATTTTGTCCTAATCTTGATTGTAAGTAACTATTTTTATAACCACTATCGGTAAATACTTTTCCAATCCAACTAGATAGACTACCAGAATCTAACTCAGCAGGTGTCTTGATTCCATTCCATGAGATAGAAACAGAATTTCCACTAATACTACTCTTAACATTAGAAACATCACTTAATTGAGCAAATCTACTAGATACCTCAGTTGGTTCTGTTCCTTTCTTAAATAGCTCTGTAATACGCATATTAGCCGGTGTATTAGCACTTGGTAATTTTACTGGATATGTTTCTCTTTCTACTTCGACAGAAACAACACCATCTGGTTTTGTAAATTCAGCTTTATCAGTAAAGAAGTTTCCAGCAATGGCTTTAAATAAATTTCTATGTCCACCAGTATTTGTTGTACTTACATATTTATCATCTTGTTTGTCATATCCATACCAAACAGAAATTGCATATTGTGTATTAATACCATCTACCCATAAATCGTTAACTGCATTTGATGGATAACCTTTTTTCTTAATTAAGTCTTCAGTAAAGTTAGAAGTACCTGTCTTAGCTCCAAAATGAACACCGTTTAAATAAGATGTACCAATTCCATAATCAGCAGCATTATATAATACATTACTAATCATATAAGCTGTTTCAGGACTCATCACTTTCTTCTTTTCGGCATCTACTTCTTCTGTCTTATCATCTTCGCGGTAAACAATTTTTGTATATGTGTATGGTTTTGTATAGTATCCTCCATTTGCAAATGCAGCATAAGCCCCGGCCATAGTTAATGGAGCTTCTCCATCATAACCACCTAATGCATGTGATTCGTAAACCATACCATTTTCTACTTGTGGATGTAATCCTAAACTTTCAGCAAAGTTTTTAATATCGGAATTTTTATTTTGTTGGAATGCTTTTAATGCTGGAATATTTCTAGATTCTGCTAAAGCAGTACGTAGTGTCATCCAACCTTGATAAGTTCTATTCCAGTTTTCAATGCCACCATCATCAGTATCTGTACCAGAATATGAGTGAGGTTCATCGGCAAATGGAGTAGCAGTAGACCAACCTTGGTATTCAAATCCTGGACCGTAATCATAAATTGGTTTTGCTGTTGAACCAATTTGACGTTTTACTTTGGTAGCACGTCCTAATTGATTTGCACCACTAATATTTCTACCATTACTAATTGCTGTTAGAGCTCCTGTTTTAACATCGACAACAGCTACAGCTCCTTGAACAACATCATTTTCCCATTTAAATGTTTTACCATTCATAATATCTTCAACGGCTTCTTGTTTATCTTTATCCATTGTTGTATAGATTTGCATTGATACATTATAAGGGTTATTACCAGTTCTTTCTGTAACATCTTCTACCACAGCATCGATAAATGATTGATATTTAAAACGATCTGTTTGTTCTCCATCTTCTGTAGAAATTGTTTTTACAATTTTATCAACACTTAAATTGAGTGCTGCTTTATATTCTGTTTCATCAATATAATTATGACGTTTCATCAAATATAGTACTGTTTGACGTCTTTTTTCTGTTAAATCAGGATTAATATTTGGGTCATAAGTATTTGGTGCTTGGAACATACCAGCAATCATAGCAGCTTCCGCTAAGTTAATATCTTTCGCACTCTTTCCAAAGTAAGTTAAACATGCTTGTTCTACTCCCCATGCACCACTACCTAAATATGGAGCATTGACATAGAATTCCATAATTTCTTCTTTGGTATAATGTTTCTCAATCTGGAAGATAGACATATAAATATCTGTAAATTTACGTGTAATACTACGATTCGTTGAAGTAAAGTGATTTTTCGCTATTTGCATAGTCAATGTAGAAGCACCACCGGCATTCTTACCGAGAAGTGTTCCAAACCCAGCACGCATAAATCGTGGTAAGTCGAATCCATTATGTTGGAAGAAACGAGAATCCTCTGTTGCAACAATCGCATCTACCAATACTTCTGGTAATTGATTATAAGATATTTTCTCACGATTTTCACTTCCTAGTTTTTTAATAACAGATCCATCACTGCTATATAAAATAGAAGCTTCTTGGTGATATAACTTATCAGGACTAAACTCTGGTGCTTCTTTAATAATAAAGAACATAAAAATTCCAAATGCCACAAGAGCGATAATACCTAAAATAAGTAATACCATTAAAACCTTTTTTCCAATTTTCTTTTTCTTATTTTTTCCTTTCGCAGTTCCTTTTTTATTTCTTGCCATACGTGCTGAACGAGTACTTGCGACATTTGCTCCTTTGGTATAATCCGTTTTCTTCGCATGACCCGTACGTGCATGTCTTGCTTCAGTTCTCTTCTTTTCCATCGTAACCTCCATATTCTTCTTACTTATATTATTAATTAAATTGATTAAGTTTGGACTAAATAAAATGCCATCTAATATTAAAATAATGATGAGGGCTTTTAAAAAACCTACGGCAAATATTCCAACAATGAGCGCTAAAATACTTACCAGTCCAATTGCAATCTCATATTGATGTTCATTGATATATTGAAAAACTTTATGATACTTTTTCAGAAGCTTCACCTTCTTTCTCCATTTCGTCTAATATTTTTAAATAATCAAGACGTGGAGCATATTTTGTTTCAATGATTTTCCCTTCTTTTTGAAAATAAGAAATAGGAATCGATTTTCTCTGGTTGTTTTCAATGAATGATATCAATTTACTACCATCTAAAAAATATGTCAAATTATAGTGGGTGAAACGAACGATAATAAATCCGATTCCACCATGTTCTATAATCTTTTTTATGTGCTTAATTTGATGGGTATGAATGTTTGCGAGAGGGAAGAAACTTTTATTTCTTGTTTCTTTCGCTTCGAAGTCAATATATTTTCCCTTATAAACACCGTTATAATCTGTCGTGGATGGAGTTTTATAGTAAGCTTCTTTTATTACCGCATCCATACGAGATTTAAAATCTACTTTAACAACTGTAATCGGTGTCGGTTTTTTATAAATGACTGCCATGTTGTGAACGAGATAGTATTCATTTGTCACGTTAATATCGTGTTCTAAACTCATCCCACGGTTGCCATGTAATATATAAGATTGTTTCACTTTTGTTCCGTTTGGATAATTCACAAGCATTCACCATTTCTATTATACTATAAAGTATTCATTTTTTCTACTAGATTTTCTTATCTTTGCTATCGTTGACAAGATAATATGTTACAATAAATTGGGTGATGAAAATGGAAATTTTAAATGGAAGAGAATTAAAGAAAAAACAATTAGAACAATTAAAAGAAAAATTGTTGAAATTACAACAACCATTAGGGTTTGCTGTTATACAAGTAGGGCATAATGAAGCAAGTAATGTCTATATTCGTCAAAAACAAAAGATGGCTGAAAATTTAGGCTATCATTTCTATCATATTTCTTTAGAAGATGATATTTTACAAGAAGAGTTGATCCATGTTATTCAGGAATTGAATGAAGATGTATCTATCGATGGTATTTTAGTACAAATGCCATTACCAAAGCACATTGATGCGAAAATCGTACAAGATGCAATTGATCCAGAGAAAGATATAGATGGATTAAATGCATTAAATGGTGGAAAACTTCTAAAAGGAGAAGATTGTTTACTTCCTTGTACGCCATCGGGAATTATGACATTACTACATGAATATCAAATTCCAATATGTGGTCGTCATGCGGTCATTGTCGGACGTAGTGAATTGGTTGGAAAACCACTTGCTTTACTTTTATTAAATGAAAATGCTACAGTTACAATATGTCATTCTCATACGCAAAATTTAGAACAATATACAAAGACAGCAGATATTTTAGTTTGTGCCGTTGGGAAAAAAGATTTGATTCGTGGAGACATGGTCAAAGAAGGAGCCGTTGTCATCGATGTTGGTATGAATCGTGTCGATGGAAAATTATATGGAGATGTGACATATGATGAGGTTGCTCCACATTGTAGCTATATTACTCCAGTTCCAGGGGGAGTTGGACAGATGACTGTATCTGAACTAGGCGAAAATGTATATCGTGCTCATCAAAAGCGAATCAAGAAAGAACTTTGACATATAAAAGATATACGTGTTATAATGAGATTATGAAATTTGGGTGATATCATGAAAATTAATCGTGTTAATTTAGAAATATCTGCGGTGAGACGTAGTCAGTATCCGACAGATAATAAACCAGAATTTTTATTAGTAGGACGTTCTAATGTCGGTAAAAGTAGTTTTATCAATACATTAATTCATAGAAAAAACTATGCGCGAACTTCTTCTCAACCAGGAAAAACACAAACGATTAATTTTTATCTTGTAAACGATGAATTTTATTTGGTGGATGCACCTGGGTATGGATTTGCAAACGTCAGCAAACCAATGCGTAAAAAATTTGGATTAATGATGGAAGATTATTTAATTAATCGTCCGAATTTAAAAAATGTATTTATGTTAATTGACTTTCGTCATAAACCAACTAGCGATGATTTAATGATGTATCAATTTTTAAAATATTATGATATTCCAGTTACAATTGTCGCTACAAAAGTAGATAAAGTAGGAATTACTAACCGTCAAAAACAACGTAATCTAATTTTAGATCAATTAGATTTAGTCGTTGGTGATGACTTTGTTATGTTTTCCAGTGTCACAAAACTTGGAAAAGAAGAAATCTACGACCGAATTGAAAGAACTACAGAAATATAAGGAACAAAAGCATATTCTTCAAATAGACTAATACTAGGTGATCCATTTTGAAACTAGTATTTCTAGATAAAGAGAATATGCTTCTTTTTTTGAATCGTGTCCAAACACATCAATTATCTTTTGAGCAAAGAGAAAAGTTAGAACCACAATTAAAAGCACTATTATTAAAACTAAAACAGATTTATCACATGTCTTTTTGTGGATATTATACAATTCATGTATATCAAGATATGTTATATGGTACTATCTTAAAAATACATCGTGAAGATTTGGATGATTTTGATTATTTTCAAGATGAGATTGAACTATGCTTACATGTTGAAAAAAATAGTAAAATACTATATCAAGTTAAAGACCCATGTGATGTAAGAAAAAAATGGCGTAAGAAGACAAAACTTTATTACTATAATCATCAATTCTATTTTGATATGACAGAAACAATTTCTCAACAGGAGCTAGGACGATTTTTAGAATATACTGAACCTTGCTTTCAAAATACCCAAGAAATATTATCGTATGGAAAAGTATTAGAGAGTTGGTAGAATAAGAAAAATATGTTATAATACCGGAAGAAAACGAGGGGATACTTATGAGAAAACCAGTTGTCGCATTACTTGGAAGACCAAATGTCGGAAAAAGTACATTGTTTAATCGTATGGTAGGTAAGAAAATTTCAATTATAGAAGATACACCAGGAGTTACAAGAGATCGTATTTATGGAAACGTAAAATTTAAAGATTATACATTCCATTTGATTGATACTGGAGGAATTGATTTAGCTGATGAGCACTTTAATGATTCGATTAAAATGCAAGCTGAACTTGCCATTGACGAAGCAGATTTAATCTTATTTGTAGTCGATGGGAAAGAAGGACTTACTTCTAATGATTATGCAGTTAGAGATATGTTGTTAAAATCACAAAAACCAGTGATTGTTGTCATCAATAAAATGGATTCTAAATTTGCGAAAGAAAATATTTATGACTTTTACGAACTCGGATTAGATACATACATGCCAGTCAGTGGAGAACAAAATGAAGGTATTTATGATCTATTAGAAGAAATTACAAAAGATTTTCCAGAAATAGAAGAAGAATATGAAGATGGTATTGTAAAATTCTGTGTCATTGGAAGACCAAATGTTGGAAAGAGTAGTTTAGTAAATGCGATTGTTGGAGAAGACCGTGTGATTGTTTCAGATGTTGCTGGAACAACTAGAGATGCGATTGATACAAGATTCCGTTACCATGATCATGATTATGTTGTTATCGATACAGCCGGAATGAGAAAACGTGGGAAAGTATACGAGGCAGTTGAAAAATACAGTTTGTTACGTTCTTTAAAAGCCATTGATCGTAGTGATGTATGTTTAATTGTCATCAATGCCGAAGAAGGAATTGTAGAACACGATAAACATATTGCCGGTTATGCTTTAGATGCGGGAAAAGCAGTTGTTTTAGTTGTCAATAAATGGGATACAGTAGACGATAAAGATTCTAAAATGAAAGAATTTAAAGAATTATTAAAGTATGAATTCCAATTTATGACATATGCTCCGATTGTATTTTTAAGTGCGAAAACAAAAAAGAGAATTCATACATTGATGCCAGAGATTTTAAAAGTATATGAGAACAGTAGAAGAGAAATAAAAACAAGTGTTTTAAACGATGTCATTCGTGATGCATATGCACTGAATTTACCACCAAGTTATAAAGGAAAAAGATTAAAAATTTACTTCTCTAATCAAGCATCAACACAACCACCTACATTTAATATTCAAGTAAATAGTAAGGGGTTAATTCATTTTTCATATGAAAGATATTTAGAAAATAAATTACGCGAAGCATTTGATTTTGAAGGAACACCAATTATCTTACAATTTAAAAATAAGGGAGAACAATAAAAATTCTTTCATGTATATGAAATGTTTCAAATGTTTGGTCAATAGGACTCGTAAAGATTTATTATGAGAAAGTTACATGGTAGCTTTCTTTTTTTGAACTTCTAAAAAAGTATGACATATACTATCATAGAAAGAGGGTAGTAGTTTGAAATTTACTGATAGTTTTTTTGATAAAGTGGAAAAGAAAACCAATGTAAAGAAAGATACTATTTTGGATCTTGCGAAAAAATTACAACAAAATGATTTAAAAAATGAAGGAACATTACGTGAAGTGATTCAAGAATTAGGGAAAATGACTGGAAAAGAAGTGTCAAAAGAGAAAGAAGATAAGATTGTAAATGCTGTTGTCAATGATCATGTGCCAAAAGATATGAATCAATTTTTTTAGTTGTTAATTTATGTCAATTATAATAAAATGGCTTGCTCAACTTTTTTTGGGATGATACAATGAATATTGTAGGAGAGTGAGGATATGGATGAAGTTGTTATACTACAAGATCAATACAACAAATTAAGAGAACATATTTTAACAACTGCAATTGGGTTATTAAAGTCATTCTCTACATTGGAATTAGAAGAAATTACCAAAAAGATAGAGAGATGTTCTCCTGTACCCTTACAAGAGGAAGAAAAAGAGTTTATCACTAATACGTTAATTACTCATTTTAATGATTGGTGTGTAGCTCGTAAAGAAGCTGAAGCAGAAAGCGAAATTGAAAAGTTAGATCGTGATAAAAAAGTACCGAAAGGTTTAACAGAAATAGGAAAACAAAAAGTAGTCTTAAATATTCAAAAGAATTTAAATCAGTTACAAGCATGTATTTATGAATTTTATGTTCCATCTAATACATCTGCTTATAATGATTTTACTTCTCGTAGTACAGAAGATATCGTCAATTATTTTATAGAACATGACCGTATGGATTTTTTTGAAATCAATCAATTAAAAAAAGATATTTCAATGTTGTTAGATCAGTATTTAACGAATTTTGATGATTCTTATCACCAAATTTATAGTCAGTACTTTTTTAAATTAGATATGGGAATTCAGAAATATTTAAATCGTGAAAAGAAAAGTCCCAAAACTGAAAAAAAGAAAGTGAAAGTCAGTCGATAAAATACTGGCTTTTTCTTTGCAAACAAAAATATTTATGATATGATTATAATGGTGATAGTAGATGAAAATCTTGAAGTATAT
>USRP01000026.1 GCA_900557185.1 uncultured Mycoplasmatota bacterium | reverse complement strand
ACATAAGAAAGTAGATGATTATCAATTTGGTGGGGGAAGTGGTATGGTATTGATGCCACAACCTATCTTTGATGCGGTAGAAGATTTAAAGAAAGAAGATACATTTGTCATATTAATGTCACCACAAGGTGTTCCATACAAGCAAAAAATTGCGCATGAATTATCACATAAAAAACATATTTTAATAATATGTGGTCATTATGAGGGATTTGATGAGAGAATTCGTTCTTTAGCAGATATGGAAATTAGTATTGGTGATTATATTCTAACAGGGGGAGAACTTGCTAGTATGGTAGTAAGTGATAGTATTATTCGTTTGTTAGATGAAGTTATTACGAAAGAATCTAGTGAAAATGAATCGTTTGAAAATCATTTATTAGATTATCCAGTATATACAAAACCAGTTGAGTTTAGAGATATGAAAGTACCTGATGTATTATTATCTGGCCATCATGAGAATATTAGAAAATGGCGCTTAGAACAACAAATAAGTAGAACACAAGAACGTCGTCCTGATTTATTAGAAAAAGAGTAAGGAAAGAGTTGGTGCAATTTGGAGAAAACATATCGTTTAAAAAGAGACAAGAAAAAGAAGAAAATAAAATCATGTAATTTAAAAAAGATTGATGGATATCTTTTTACACCAAAGAATAAAATAAAATATCCTGGTATTACTGTCACTAAATTTAAAGCTGTGAAGCCTGAAATTATCGAAAATTTATTAAAGAAGAAAGTAAAAAAGAAATTAGAATTATATTTACAATATTTATTTTATTTATTAAATGAAACAGATGGAGAACCAGGAGCAACCGATATGGTATTAGATGATTTGGCTCGTTACCAACAAATGGTAAAAAATTGCTACCAAAAATATTTAGGAGAACAATATATTTTAGAATTAGAAAAACAAATAGAATATATTAAATTTTGCGCCAAACAAAGAGAACAAGAACTCTATCAGATAAAATGGATGGAACAAATGGAAGAAGATTTAAAAAGAGCACGATAGTAGTTGCATATTCTTCTTATTTATGTTATAATTTTAAACGTCTTGTGATCCGCTGATAAAGAATTATGATCACTGTAAAAGAAAAGGAGCGTGACATTGTGAATATTGTTGATAAGATTACTCAAAGTCAAATCCGTAAAGATATTCCAGAAATTCGTACTGGATATAATGTAAGAGTCGGAGTTGAAATTAAAGAGGGAAACAAAACAAGAATTCAAAACTTTGATGGTTTAGTTGTCGCTGTACAAGGTGGAGGAGTTTCTAAGAACATTATTGTTCGTAAGAAATCAGGAGGAGTTCAAGTAGAAAGAACATTCCCAGTAAATTCACCAAAAATTGCTTATATTGAAGTAACAAGAAAAGGTAGAGTAAGAAGAAATAAATTACACTACTTACGTCATATGACAAAAGAACCAAAAATCAAAGAAAGCAATAAGTAGGCGTAAATCGCCTTTTTTTCTTAAATGGAGGTGTGAATATGAAAGTGATAAAATCATTAATTCCTTATGTGGTAATTATTCTTGCAGTCATATTGATTCGTACGTTTATTATTACCCCAGTACAGGTAGAAGGTCGTTCTATGGCACCGACGTTAGAAGATAATCAAATATTACTTTTAAGTAAATATAAGAAAAATTATAAACGTTTTGATATTGTTGTGATTGATGATGGAAATGAAAAATTAATTAAAAGAATTATCGGTCTTCCTGGAGAAACATTAGAAGTAAAGGACAATAAGTTATATATTGATGGAAAATATGTCAAAGAAGATTTTGAACATGATGATACTGAAGACTTTGTTTATAATGATAAGAAAGAAATTCCAGAAGGATATTATTTTGTAATGGGAGATAATCGTGATAATTCGATGGATAGCCGTGTATTTGGTGCTTTTTCTAAAGATCAAATACTTGGAGTGACAACATTTTCTATATTTCCATTTCAGACATTTGGAAGTATTTAAAAGCCTAGGATAAGGCTTTTTTTGTCAGGATTTCTCATTTAAAAACGAGTTGTTTTATGTTATAATGAAATAGGTGGTATGTATGCAAGGTAATGGAGAACAAAAGGGTGGATTAAAAGATAGAATAAGAACTTGGTGTTTGAAGAAGAAAAAAGAAAAACGATTAAAACAATTACAAAAATTAGAACACAAAGAAAAAGAACGCCAGTTAAAAATAAAAAATAGTCAAGTATTTTCAAAGCAAAATAGCCAAACACAATCACAAAAGAAATCTTTTTTCATGATCTTTGTTGGTTTTTTCGCAGCATTATTTGAATCTCCAACGAAAAAAAGAGAAAAACGAGAGATTAAAAAATTTGAAAAAAAAGGAGATGATGCTCCTGCAGCATTACTTTCTTTGAAGGCTGATGTGAAAAACTATACAGATAGTTTCAATCGCTGTTTGGATTTACTTGGAAAAGAAGTAGATACAGTCATGAAAGTAGAAGAGTTTGATCGTATTCAAAGTTTATTGGATGACTTTGAAGAAAGATACAAACAAGTTGTAGAAAAGTATGAAGTAATTAAAGATCGTCATCATATTCGTGAAGAAGAGACGATGTTAGGTCTTACAAAGAGTAAAGAAGTTTTGGTAGATGAAGGAATGACAGAGGAAGCAAGACAAAGTATTCTTGCAAGTACAGCATTTATTACAGCCCGTTTAGAAGAAGCAAAAGAAAAATTACAACAAGTAAAAACAGAATTAGAAGTCAAAGAAAAAGAATGGAATATAGAACCTCCTGTAGAAGAAAAAGAAGAGAAGAAAGTCATTGCGACAATACATACGGGAGATGAAACGATTGAAATTACAGAAAAACCATTTCATAAAAAAGCAAGTATTGCACGCCCAAAACCAGCGATTGATTTTTTAAAATCACAAAATGAGATTATGAAAAAGTATGAGGAACGAATTGATGAGATTCATCGCTTCTCTTTTGAAGAAAAGAATATCGCAGTGTTAGAAGGTTATGTGAAAGAATTAGATGAAATGCATCAAACATTAGACCAATCGTTAACTGCATACAAACAAAATCAGGAAAAATATAATATTCATAGTTTAATCGCATTTGAAGATGTTCGTTCTTTTGATCGTTATCGTTTAACAGTAAGTGATGTGAAAATCAGAGAGATACTCCGTCATACAACTGGAGAAAAAGAAAATGTTGAATCATGTATCAAAGAACAAAAACAAAATCAAGAAAAGAAACAAAAAAAAGAAGAATTAGTAAAACAAGAAGTTCCAAAAGAAGAAGTGAAGATAGATCAAGTAACACTTAATACTGAAGAAATAGAACAAGCAATGGAAAAGATCAAAAATATATTGTTAGAACAGGAGCAGACATTACACGATTTTCATATTACTTTAAGTAAAAGTAGTATTCGTGTTAGAAAAGAAAATCACTTTAGTCGATTTAAACACCTGTTATCAAGTTTTACTTCTATGTCATTTGGTATTATCAGTGTATTAACATTTCAAAATCCACTTATGAAAATATTAACTGGTGGGATTGCACTCAATGGAACAGTCAAAAATTTACGACGTGCGATTCTTCCAGATACAAAAGTAGAAATGTTAAATACAGAACAAATATTAAAAAGTATTAAAACAAAACAGAATTGCATTGAACATACGATAGATGTATATAGTTCTACTTTAACGGAAATCGAATGGTTAAAAGAAGATTTTGAACATGAATTTAAAGCATATGAATCAATTCATGCGAAAGAGTATCAAGAGATTATGGAACAGATTGAAAAATTAAAACAAACGGCAGAAAAAGAACTGACAGTTGCGGAAAATATGAAAGAAAATGCTAAAGGTGAAAAACAAAAAGTACTCACATTAAGTAAAAAATAAAATCTTAGTATGGATATTCTTACTAAGATTTTTTTGTGCTCTTACAAAAATACGTTATAATAGAAATAGGAAAAGAGGGATAGGATGAAATTAGTTGCAATCCCTAACTATGAAGATTATCGTATTGATGCGATGTTTGATTGTTATAAATGGGACCCACAGTTTTTAGATCACAACACGCTTTCCAGATATGCTTTGGTACTGACAGAACAAGAAGCAAAGGAAGTAGCTGGTTTCACAGAGAAATTAGATATAGAAACAAGGAATGCTGAAGTGTATTTAAATCATCATTTAGAATTAACAAAAAAATTAAAAATACCGAGACAGATTAAAAAAGAATTAAAGAGAATGAAAAACTATGATGCAGAGAAACATATTCGTTTGATGCGTTATGATTTTCACCCCACACAGGAACATAAATGGGTAATTAGTGAAGTAAATAGTGATGTTCCTGGTGGTTTTGCTGAGGCATCATTACTATCTCTTTTAGCGTGTAATTATATCAATTCAAAAAAGTATGTAAGCATGAACTTTGGAGATTGTCTTGCTACAGCGATTACCAATAAAATAAAACCAAAGGGAACGATTATGTTTGTGCACTGTACTTCTTATAGTGATGATCGCCAAGTGATGCAGTATATTGGAGATCATATGGAAGCGTTAGGATATCGTGTTATCTATGGAGCCAGTGATCATATTCAGTTTCAAAATAAAGAAGCAGTGAGTATCTTAGACGGATATCAAGAAAAAATTGATTGTATTGTTCGTTTTACGCCATTGGAATGGTTAAAAGATATGAAACCTAAGACATGGGGTGGTTATTTTGATACCGTAATTCCATCTTGTAACCATCCGATTGCTATTTTTGCTCAGACTAAACGTTTTCCCTTGATATGGGATGAATTAGAAAAACATGGAATTCAGTTAAATACTTGGAAACAGTTACTACCACATACCATTGAAGTGAAAGATGTAAAAGGAAGAAGTGGTTATATTTATAAACCAGCTTGGGGTAGAGTGGGAGAGAAAATATCGATTCAGGAAGCTTGTGATGAGGAAGAATATCAAGCTATATTAAAAGATGTAAAAAAACATCCTAGTCATTATTTAGCGCAACAGAAATTTCATAGTATGCCTCTTAAAAGTCCTGATGGGACATACTTTCATGTCTGTTTAGGTTCTTATACAGTAGATGGTAAACATGCAGGATTTTATGCGCGTATGAGTGAGAAATCTAGGATTGATTCTGAGGCAGAAGATATACCTGTGTTGATAGAAAGGAGTCATAAAAATGGATCGAAAAGAAATCTATAAAATATGGGCTCCACGTGATTGTAAATGGAGTGCTTGGGTAAGACCAGTACCATTTGTTGGAATTGATTCATCATATCAAAATCATGAATGGATCGATTATACAATTCCTACGATTCGCTATCTATCAGGATATCAAAGTGATACAGTAATCATTCTAGATATAGATGGTATTGATAGTATCAAAGAAGGAATTGCACTCGCTAAACTAGGATATTGTCCTGTTCCTATTTTTAATGGGACAAACCCACAACAAGGAACAAAGGGAACTACAGATAATCAAAGAATCGAACCAGTACTGGTGTGGGGAGCTCAAGAATTACAAAAAATAAAACGAGTAAATCATGCTGCTCCTGTATTTCTTTTAGATGCCAATCGTTTGAATCGTTATAAAGTAAATCCTTCTATTTTTGATAATAGTTGGGATATTTATCCACAGGATATTCCATCTCCACATTATTTTTTAAAGCAGGGGATTACCAAAATAATTGTCAGAGGAAATCAATTACACCCTGATTTAAGTAAAGTATTATATAAATATCAAAAGAATCACATACAAATATTATTTACCAATGGATATGAAGAACCAAAGATTGTCAAAATCAAGAAACCAAAGAAAGTAGAACTTTAGATAGGAGAAGTGAAGACAGGTGATAAAGTATACAGGAAAGATTGTTCAATTTGGATTTGGGGCTGTCGGCAAAAGTTTCTTTGAAAAAGTATCTAAAGAGATTTCTTTTTATGAGAATCGTTATATTGTTATTACAGGAAATCCAAATGAATTTGAAGCCTATATCAATATGGGAGGTATTGCTACTAATTTTTATGTATATGATGTAAATCGAGAAAATTATCAAGAAATATTTGGTCAGTTTTTAAGTGAAGGAGATTTATTGATTGATTTTGCGGACGCTGTAGGGACAAGAGATATATGTAAGTGGTGTTGTGAACATAATATTATGTACTTGAATACAGGGGAAGCTGATTGGCCAGAAAATTGGTATAGTATTTTTACTGAGAATTTGTTAAAGAATGAGATGAAAGAAAAATATCACAAGGATGAAAGATATAATCGTTATCCTATTGTTTTACAACATGGGAATAATCCAGGATTAGTATCTCATTTTGTGAAAGCTGCCATAGAATATATTATTCACAAACAGTTTCGTAAAGATAAAACATTAAAAAAGTTATTAAAAGAACAGAAGTGGAATGAAATTGCGAGATATCTTGGAATTCGTATGATTCACGTTAATGATATTGATTTACAAAAAATAAAAGAACCATTTCAAGAAAATAAGTTAGTAAGTACTTGGTGTCCTGATTCTTTCTTCTTTGAATTATTAAGTGAAGCAACAGAGAATTTAGGAACCCATGAAAAGATGTATAAGAATGATTTATATCGGATGATAGATAGAGAAAAGGGGTTTGTAGAATACAAAACAATTGCTGCTGATACAAAGTGTAAAACTTATTATCCGCATGGTTATTTTGAGGGGTATTTAGTACCCCATGAAGAGACAATTACGATTGCAAACTATTTAGAAGTGGTAGAAGATGGCAAAGTAGTATACCGTCCTTCCGTGATGTTTATTTATTTACCATGTGATTTCGCAACCAATTATTTAAAGAAAGCTAAGGTCAATGATTATCCAAATACGGATATGGAAAAACCACAGGATGGAGATTATCATGACTATAGTATTGTAAGAGGATATCTTTATCCACAGAATACAGAAATTGCTTACCAAGAAAATATCGAAGAAGGAACAGAGTATGTCGGGGTGTTATTACTAGGAGAACATTTTGATCCAGTATGGGTTGGAAATCGGATTGAGCCATCTTATTTATATAAACATAAGAAAGGTTCTTATTGGCAAACACCTACGATTACTCCGGTGGCGATGTCTGCATTGGCTGCGGTATGTTGGATGTTAAAACATAAAGATAGGGGAGGTATCTTTTTTCCAGATGATATTCCTGATTATAAATATATATTGAAAATAGCAGAAAAATATATTTCTAAAACGATATATCATACGTTTGATGGAGATATGATAGAGAAAGCATTGAAGATACAATTATCAGATATACAATCATCTCATTTTTTTGTAACAGAAAAGGAATCACAAACATGATTCCTTTTTTAGTGGCCACCGCCACCTCCGCCGCCTCCACGGCCTCCACCACCGTAGTAAGAACCTCCTCCATATCTTGAACTTCTAGAGATAGAAGATGCACGATATGTTGCTGAACGGAAGCTTCTTCCACTTGTTCTAAAGCTTCTAGAACGATAGTAAGAGTTACTTAACATTGGACTATTTGATACATCAGGACAACGTATTTCTAATGCTTTAATTACTTTTTCAGAAATACCAAATGCTGTTGCATATACTAAGTATTCTTCCCATAAAGGTAATTCAATCACAGTACGTTCTTTCATTAAAGTAGCACTATTTAAGAAATGATAAAGTGCTCTCCATTTCTCATATTCATCTTCTCCAAATTGTGTAAATAGGATATATTTACGAGAGAATTTTTTAAGCATGACCGCACTAATGATTAAGGCAATTCCTAGAATGAAGAATGCGCCATATGCAAGATCAAGACGTGTATTTAGTATGATGAGATTACCAATAGCCATAATCAATATTGCAAAAACGATGTATGCAACCGCTAATGAATTGGTTTTCTTTTTAAGACCATTATAATCAGCTTTTTGGAAATATCCTTGCGATACTCCAATATTGACAATGGAATTATCGATCGCTGTTACAAATGTATCGGTATTATCATAGTCAGTAGAAACTTGTCTTTGGAAATCCTTCATTGGAATACAATCAATCATAGCGTGTCTAACAATAAAGTTAAAATATGTTTCTTCATTGATAGATAGTGGTTCTAATTGTTTTCCATTGATATTGTAACGTTCTGTTTCTGCTGCTACAGAAGGGTTTGGTGTTATAACAGATGGTTCGGTAGTATTAGAAAGCGTATTTTCTGTTGTTTCGTTCGGACGATATAATATTTTTAATAAGATATTATTTGTAGTCCAATTTTTTGTTTCATCGATTTTCTGCAATTCGATATATCCTTTTCTGACTAAGTTTAGTAAAAGAGCAGAGTAACAATCTCCCATATCTATTTTATGTTTCTGTTTAGAGAATACAAGTGTTGCTGCAAAATAAGGGTCTAAGTTACTTGGGATATCTCTAAAATATTGTATTTTGGTAGTAGCTTGATAGAAGTTATGTTTCTTTTTGATTCTACGATCACGATAAATGGTGTAGAAAATAAAGAAAACTGAAAGAGCAAGAGAAATACCAAATAATACTTTCTTCTGATTTTCTGCTTTAGCAGGCATAGCGTCATATTCATCAATGGCATCTAATGCCTCTTCTAAATAGACATCATTGGAATAGTAATTAGCCGGTGCATAATCTGTGAAGATGTGACGATCTTCATTGAATGCTAATAAAGAAAATTCAATATATTGGTTATATTTTTTAAATTGTAAATCGTTTTTATCTAAATGAAATGAGAAAGTATGATATCCCGGATTGATAGTATCAGATTCTTGATAAGCGAATGTATTAGAATTGGTTCCATAAGTATGTGCTAGATAATTTCCTTTTTGTGGCATATCTTTATCTGGTATTAAAATTTCACCTTTAAATGATTCTAAATATTTAATGGTATCTTCTGAATACATAGATACATATAATTCTGAGACATCACGATAACGTAGGGCAGCATTATGCATCACATATTGTATTTCAAATGTCACTTCTTCTCGATATAAACCATTAACATAAAAGAAAACACACTCATATCGTTCTAAGTCTTCATTATATGGTCCTTCACTATGATACCATTTTCCTGGTCCATAAATACTACTTGTATAATCACTATCATTCCAATATAATTTTGGACTTTCTTGATATTCTGTTTCTGTTCCATCATCATTTATTTGTTTCACATAATTTACTTGATAATCGACTTTTAATCCATCGACATAATCTTCTGGTAAATCTCTCCATAATTCCCAGAATAAGTTATTCTTAGATGCAGCATGAACATTAAATGTAATTCTTTCTGTTACTAATAAATTACCACCGTTAACAGGTTCATCTTGTAATACTGCTTTATAATCGATATCGGTAATTCGCGCATAGTCATTAGGACCTGTACTTTCTTCAGGATCATATGACGTAATTACTGTAGAAATGATAGGAGGAATCATAACAAGAGATAACCAAATGATAATAAAAATGATAAGAGCTTTATTTTTTTGATACATATATGACACCACTTTCTAAATATATTATAACTGATATCTTATAAAAAAAATAGAGTGAAATAAAAGCAGATTTGATAAAAAAATAAGAAAATAATTTGATATAATGTAGACGGAGGGAATCGTTTTTATTGAGACATCGTATATATGGCTGAGTGATAGATGATATATAAGCAAAATGAAAATGGTAAGGATTTTGAAATGTTTAAAAAAGACAAAGAAAAAATTGAAGAATCGTTTCATAAAAAGATTTAATTAATCGTTTTTGAACAAGTGGAGGTAGTGTGTGAAAACAGAAAAAGAGAAAATGATTTCTGGTGAAAAATATAATCCAGCAAATCCTAAATTAGTGTTTGAACGAGCAAGAGCAAATCGAATATGTACAAAATATAATAAAAAAAGTTTTCATGAAATCAATATGCGTTCCCGTCTGATGAGAAAATTAATCCATACCCAAGGAAATTTTTGGATTAAACCACCATTCTTTTGTGATTATGGATATAATATTTATCTTGAGAAAGATGTGATGTTGAATTATAACTGTGTTATATTAGATGTTTGTCCTGTCAGAATTGGAGAACACACTTTCATTGGACCTAATACACATATTTACACTGCTTGTCATTCATTAGATCCTATTGAAAGAGCTTCTGATATTGAGTTTGGAAAACCTGTGACAATTGGTAAAAATGTATGGATTGGTGGAAATTGTACGATTTTACCTGGTGTTATAATTGGAGATCATGCTGTGATTGGAGCAGGAAGTGTAGTCACAAAGAATGTACCAGCAAATACTGTCGCAGTTGGTAATCCAGCAAAGATTAAAGAGAAATAACTTTTTATATTTAAGATGGAGAGTTGAAGTATAAATTAGAAAAATTGGCTGAGTATAAGTAATTACATGAGATATCAGAAAGATAATGATTGCTTTATATAGTTACATGATTATTCTATTACCCTTGAACTGTTTCCTGTTATTAAAAACTTTTACATTATAAACTATTAGTGTGAAAGGAGCAAAGTTTATGAATCAAGAAAAGATTGGAAAATTTATTGCAGAATGTAGAAAAAAGAAAAATATGACACAGCAAGAACTAGCAGAAAAATTAGGAGTGTCAGATCGAACTGTTGGAAATTGGGAAAATGGTAGAAATATGCCTGATTTATCACTATTTAAACCATTATGTACAGAATTAGATGTTTCTATCAATGAATTATTAAGTGGTGAGAAATTAACAGAACAAAATTATCAAGAAAAATTAGAAGAAAATATATTAGATACAATCGATTATTCTAATAAAAAAATTGTAAAGTATTCTAAATTGATATATTTATTACTCATTATATTTGGATTATTTATTGTGATAACAGCAATTACAATTTTTCCTAGTGAAAGTAGTTGGGGGTCCATTTATTCAGCAGTTGGAGTTACTATTTTTACAATTGGAATTAGTTTGAATTTTAAACATTTAGGTTTATTAAAACAATCTATTATTTTAGTTGTAACTGTCTTGATGACATTATCGGTGTTATTGTTTACGGACTATATGAATGTGAAAAGGAATCATGTTGCCCCTAGATTTAGACTAGTAACCGCAACGACTGGAAATGTAATTTATTATGATACTTTGTTTTATGATGTATATAGATGTAATTTTGATGAAGAAAATGAATATTGGGTAATTGAGAAAAATGGTAATCCAAGCATTGAAGAATTAATCAATTATTGTAAATAATAATACAATTTAAGGAGGTGATTGTGGTGAAAAAATATATGCAAGCGATAGGCATATGGTTTTTTATAATACCACTAGCAATTCTAAATGGGGGCTTAAGAGAAAACATACTCGTGAAATTAGGTGATATCGCATTACCACTCAGTGGCATTATTTTAAGTATATGCATCTTTGTTGTCGCATATTTATTCATCCCTAAAATTAAAAACTGTAAATCAAATGATTATATCATTTTTGGTATGATATGGTTTGTTTTAACAAATCTATTTGATTTAACGATGTATATCAGTGAAGGTGGTGGGATGAAAGATCTTATAAATTCATATAATTTCTTAAATGGAAATTTATGGATTTTAGTTGTAATCACTACACTTGTGTCCCCGTTTATTGTAGCGAAAATAAAAAGGAAGGAATAATATTTATATGATTCAAATAAAAGAAAATAATAAAAATATCGATGAATTTAATTTATTGTATGATGCTGTTGGTTGGGGAGCATATGATAAAGATGTTGCTCAAAGGGCATTAGAAAATACTTTTTATTCTGTAAGTGTTTATGATGATGACAAAATCATTGGATATGGAAGATTAATTGGAGATACGATATGTTTTATGTATATTCATGATATTATGGTCATTCCAGAATATCAGTCAAAAAAAATTGGCACTTTAATCATGAATAAATTATTAGAAAAAATAAAAGAATTAAAAAAAGAAAACCCTTATATAAGATTATATTTAGGAGCTTCTAAACATAGAGAATCATTTTATGAGAGATTCGGTTTTGTCAGAAGAATAGACGCTGATTTAGGTTATGGTATGGTGTACAAAGGAAATAATAAAGCATAATCGTTTAATATTAAAAAAAGAGTTACGCATAAAGTAGATTTCATGTCTACTTTTTCTTTTAATTAAAAAGTATGTTATAATTTTTTCATAGAAGAGGTGGAGTGTGATTTATAATGACAACACTATATCTAGTAAGACATTCTAAACCATTAAAAGTCAATAACGAATATACTAAAGATGATTTGCAAACTCAAAATGAAAAGAAAATTTTATCTTTAGAGGGAGAAAAAATAGCAAAAGCACGTTTTGAATCTTGTATTTTTGATGATATTGATTGCGTATATTCTTCAAATTATATTAGAGCTATTTCAACTGCAAAATATGTTGCCGAAAAGAACAATGTAGAAATAAATATCGTTGATGAGCTAGGCGAAAGAAAATTTGGTATTTCTTCTTGGGATGAACTTCCTGAACATTTTGAGAGAAAACAATTTTTAGATGAAAATTATAAAATTGGCAATGGAGAAAATCAAAAACAAGTTAGGGAAAGAATGTATGTTGCTATTACAAAAATATTAGATGAAAATAAAAATAACACGATTGTTATTGTTAGTCATGCCACTGCTATTTCTTATTTATTAAAAAAGTGGTGTGATATAGAAATTGTAGATGATAAATTAAGATATAGTTTTAATGGAAAAAGATTATTAGATGGACATTTTAATTATTGTGAAACATTTAAGTTAGTCTTTGATGATAATAACAACTTGATTAACATTGACAATATAAAATAAGGAGTTAAGTTTATAAACAGGAAAAGGATAGAGTGATTTAAGATTCTAGAGAAAATATAAAGTTATTTCAAAAGAGAAATATGTTAATAAGTTAGCCAAGACTAAAACAAGGAGGGCCTAAATATGATAAGAATACTCACAAGTGATTTTAAAAATTATGAAAAAAAAGATGGAATAAAAATAACTCGTCCAATGAGCAATGAAAACGGGTTAGTAGATCAATTAAAAAATGCTTTAAAAAGAAATAAAAAAGTAGTATTTGTTTCTTCTGATATTAATAGTACACCAGATTCTGTTGAAAGTTATGCTAGAATATTTTTTGATAGTATGAAAATGGTTGGTATCACATTTGAAGAATACTGTATATTAGATGGAACAAAAGTTAATAAAGCAAAAGAATATATTGAAAATGCTGATTTAGTTTTCTTGTGTGGTGGTGATACCTATAATCAGCATTTATTATTCGAGAAAATAAATTTAAAATTATTGTTATCTACGTATTTTGGAATTGTAATGGGACAGAGTGCGGGAGCGATAAATATGGCAGAACATTGTTTTAATAGTCCAGAAAAATTAGAAGGATCTGAACCTGTATTTTTTGAAGGATTGGGTCTAACAAACATAAATATTGAACCGCATTTTGTGTATGACACTTCAAGATTTAATGAAAATGAAAAGTACCAAAGAAAAGTAATTATTGATGAATCATATAATAGGCCAATATATGGCCAATGTAATGGTAGTCATGTGTTTATAGATGAAAATAATATTGCGACAATATATGGTGAGACATATTTAATAATAAATGGAAATATTGAAAAAATTTGTGAAAATAATCAAAAATTTGTAATTGTTGATTCAATCAGTAAACATATTTAATACATTTTAAGTTATTGTTACAAGAAGAAATTGTGGTATATCTATATAAATTTGTTCATAGGAAGGATATAAATAAAAATATTAGTATATAAAAGAGGGGGGGTATTATGAATATGTTAGAAGGACAGAATGACTTATTAATTTATAAAGATAAAGATGGAAATATAGTAGTTGATGCAATATATAGAGATGAAACGTTATGGCTTACTCAAAAAGGGATGGCTAAGGTTTTTGATGTTGACAGAACTGTCATAACAAAACATTTAAAAAACATATTTACTGATGGAGAATTGAATAAAAATTCAGTATGTGCAAAATTTGCACATACTGCGGAAGATGGAAAAACATACAAAACAGATTTTTATAATTTAGATGCAATTATAGCTGTTGGTTATCGAGTAAACTCTAAGAAAGCAACTGAATTTAGAATATGGGCTACTAAAGTGTTAAAAGAATATATCATAAAGGGATTTGCTTTAAATGATGAAAGATTTATTAGAGGAAATAAGTATGATG
>USRP01000025.1 GCA_900557185.1 uncultured Mycoplasmatota bacterium | reverse complement strand
AAGATTTTATTTCAGAAGTTAAAAATAAAAGGATTAAAACTTTAATGTTTTGATCTTTTTTTGTATTATGCTCGAAATGTTTAAAAATACGTTCCAAATGTATATATCATAGAAATAGAGTTTACATTTTGGCAATTCACGCAATTTATAAACTACTTCAGGTAATTAAAGAAAAAAGTAGTAAAAAATTCGATAAAATAGAACATGTCAACAGGAAAAACAAATGACAAATTATTCTCTTTTCACAATAAAAAATATGTCGAATTTTGAATGTTGAAATTTCTTGCAACCACATGTGATTGTAAGGTATGATGAAGATGTAGAAAGACAGGTGATTTAAGAATGATGAAGGGGAAGGTAAAGTGGTTCAATAATGAAAAAGGATTTGGATTTATTGAATACAACGAAAAAGAAGATATTTTCGTCCATTACTCTGCAATCCGAAGTGAAGGCTACAAGTCTTTAGTTGAAGGACAATATGTTGAGTTCGAATTGGTTCGTACTGATAAGGGTCTACAAGCTAAAAACGTTGTAGAAATTAAAACTGCTCTTGTCTAGCAGTTTTTTTCTCCACTAAATCCCGTAGGAATACTTGAAAACTAGAAAAAAGTGTTTGAAGAGTCGTAGAAAGTTATTCAAATTCGTAAAAATGTCGGTTATGTCATTTTTTACGCATTTGAGACAAAAAATATTTATAAAAATGATTTGATAGTAAAATAAAAACTGTCGCAACCATAAGTGTGACAGATAAGCTTATCAAATTATATAGAAAGGAGTAATGCCATGCTTAGTGGAAAAGTGAAGTGGTTTAACAACGATAAGGGCTATGGATTTATTGAGTGTGGAGACATGGATGATATTTTTGTTCACTATTCATCTATTAGAAGTGCAGGATATAAATCTTTGGTAGAAGGACAGTATGTAGAATTTGAACTTGTTCGTACCGATAAAGGATTACAGGCTAAGAATGTTGTGGAAATGAAGACTGTTTTAGCATAAGCAGTTTTTCTTTTTTTATCACATAAAATAACATATTATTTTCTAGTGTTTTGTGTTATAATGAAGGTGTAAGAGAAAGGATGGAGGATATATGAAATTTAATATTCATGGTAGTAAAGTAAAAATTACTAAACCGATCAAATCTTACATTGAAGAAAAGCTGGGAAGGTTAGATAAGTACTTCGAAAAGCCAGATGAAATCACAGCACATGTACAAGTGCGAATTTCAGGTTTAGACCAAATTGTAGAAGTAACTATTCCAGTACGTAAAATTATTTTAAGAAGAGAAGAAAGGGATAAAGATTTATATGCAGCAATTGATTTGGTGTGTGATAAGTTAGAGCGTCAAATTAGAAAAAATAAGACGAGAATGAATAAGAAACCAGTAAAACCAAATCTTGTTGATTTTAATATATCTTTTGAGGTAGATAAACAAGAACTAGCTAATAATAAAGTGGTAAAAAGAAAAAAATTAGAAATGAAACCAATGGACGAAGAAGAAGCTATCTTACAAATGGAATTGTTAGGACATGAATTCTTCGTATATAAAGATGTCAATGCAGAGAATGTATGTATTCTTTATAAACGTAAAGATGGAAATTATGGAATTATTGAAACAAATTAAGAGCATGATTGCTCTTTTTTTATAATATATGGCCGAAAGGCTATGATTTTTCTCAAAAATTTGGTAAAATAAGTGGTGTTATATGAATAGGAAGGATGATCCGTGTGAAATTTTTTAAGAAAATTTTTGATCACGAATATAAAGAATTAGAACGTTTCAAAAAAATTGCGGATAAAGTAGATGCTTTAGAAAAAGAATATAGCGAACTATCTGATGAAACGTTAAAGGGGAAAACAGAGGAATTTAAAGAGAGATTGGCAAATGGTGAGACATTAGAAGATATTTTAGTAGAAGCTTTTGCTACAGCTCGTGAAGCAGCATATCGTGTGATTGGAGAAAAACCATACTATGTTCAAATTTTAGGTGGTTTAGCAATTCACTATGGAAATATTGCGGAAATGAAGACTGGTGAAGGAAAGACATTAACTTCTACTATGCCTGCTTATTTAAACGCACTAGCAGGAAATGGTGTACACATTATTACTGTTAATGAATATTTAGCTGGTCGTGATGCAGAATGGATGGGAAACATTTATCGTTTCTTAGGATTAACTGTTGGAGTAAACTATAGAGAGTTATCTCCTCAAGAAAAACGTGATGCATATAATTGTGATGTTATGTATTCAACAAATAACGAAGTTGGTTTTGACTACTTAAGAGATAATATGGTAGTGAATGCGAAAGATCGTGTACAACGAAAATTGAATTTTGCTATTATCGATGAGGTTGACTCTGTTTTAATTGATGAAGCGAGAACACCATTAATTATTTCTGGTGGATTTATGAAATCTGCAAATTTGTATCGTGATACTGACCGTTTTGTAAAAAAACTAAAAGAAAATGACGGTTATATTTACGATGAAAAGACAAAGGCAGTATCTTTGGATGAAAAAGGAATTATCGATGCTGAGAAAGCCTTTAAAGTGGAAAACCTATATGATTTAAAAAATACAAATTTAGTACATTTTATTAATCAAGCATTACGTGCCAATTATGCAATGAAAAATGGTTTTGATTACATTGTAAAAGATGGAAAAGTTGTTATTGTAGATCAATTTACTGGTCGTTTGATGGAAGGAAGAACTTACTCTGATGGATTACACCAGGCAATTGAAGCTAAAGAAGGCGTAGAAATTCAAGAAGAAACAAAAACTTTAGCAACAATCACATTCCAAAATCTATTCCGTATGTATCGTAAGCTATCAGGTATGACAGGTACAGCTAAAACTGAGGAAGAGGAATTCAGAGATATTTATAATATGTATGTTATTCGTATTCCAACGAATAAACCAGTTATTCGTAAAGATTATGAAGATTTAATTTTTGCAACAAAAGAAGGAAAGTATAAAGCGATTGTGAGTGAAATTAAGGAACGTCACGAACAAGGACAACCAGTATTGGTAGGTACAATTGCTGTTGAAACAAGTGAATTAATTAGTTCTATGTTGAAAAAGTTACATATTCCTCATGAGGTATTAAACGCGAAAAATAATGCTCGTGAAGCAGAGATTATCGCAAACGCTGGTCAAAGAGGTGCTGTTACAATTGCAACCAATATGGCTGGTCGTGGTACCGATATTAAATTAGGTGAAGGTGTAAAAGAACTTGGTGGATTATGTGTTATCGGAACAGAACGTCATGAATCAAGACGTATTGATAACCAATTAAGAGGACGTTCAGGACGTCAAGGAGATCCAGGATTCTCTCAATTCTGCGTATCATTTGAAGATGATTTGATGGTTCGTTTTGGTACTGATAGAGCAAAAGATTTACTTGCTCGTGTCGGATTTGATGGGGACCAATCAATTCGCAATAAAATGTTATCAAATTCTATCGAAACAGCTCAAAAACGTGTTGAAGGAAATAACTTTGATATTCGTAAGACACTTTTAAAATATGATGATGTTATTAATCAACAACGTGAAATTATTTATGCAAGACGTAATGATATTTTAGATAATGAAAGTATTCATGAAGAAACATTAAATACATTTAAAAATACAATTGCTGATTTAGTAGAAGATCATTTAGTGGACGAAAAACATCTATCAGAAAAAGATATTGATGAAATTTTAGAAACCGTTAATGAAAATTTCTTAAAGAATGACATGAAAAAAGAAGCAATTGTGGAAATGGATACAGAAGAAATTATTTCTTATATTTATGCACGTGTTGTAGCAGAGTATGAAGAAAAGATGAATCAAATTCCAGAAGAAGTTAGAAATGAATTTGAAAAAGCAATTACACTAAGAGTGATTGATACACACTGGATGGATCATATTAATACTATGTCACATTTAAGAGAAGGAATTTATTTACGTAGTTATGCACAAGTAGATCCACTACAAGCATATACAAAAGAAGGATACCAATTGTTTGATGAAATGACATATACAATTGATAGAGAAACAACGATTTACTTACTACGTGCTGAAATTCGTCAGAATATTGAACGTAAGCAAGTGGCTAAAGGAGAAGCTGTTGAAGATTCTACAAAAGAAAAGAAGAAAACTCCAAAAAGAACAAAGAAAATTGGTAGAAATGATCCATGTCCTTGTGGCTCTGGTAAGAAATATAAACAATGTTGTGGAAAAAATGTATAAAATAATGGTTTACGTAGGTTTACAAAATCAAAAAAATAAAAAAGTTAGCATTCATTTGCTAATTTTTTTGTTACTATATTAATAATAATTCAATTGTTTTACTAAATTATTTATAAAAAATTGAAAATAATAGAAGAAATAAATTAGAGAGAAGTTGCCTTGGGAGTAAAGGAACTTTAAATATATAAATGTATATCTATTCTCGTTCGAGAGCTTAGCTTTCATCCCTTCTGGACAAGTTAATTATGAATAATATAAAAATTATTTTTTGGGAAAATAATATGTATAATTTTCACAATCATTCCCTTCTCTATCGGTGTTCATAAATATTACATGTTCTATGTGTGCTTGGCGTTCAGCCTCTTTTAATAGAGTAACTGCAAGCTCACTATCCATGGTGATGATTTCTTGAATTTTAAAATAAATTTCTGGAAAGATATTTGTATTAATTGTCTTTTCTTTTGATGATTCCATTTTAGTTACGATGTCATCAAAAATTTCATTGCATTTCAATGCAATTCTTTTTTTTAGTTATCTTGATTGAAGTAATTACAATAGTAATTTATTTCATCATAACCTATTCCCATATCTAAAAGAGTTTGTTCTATTGCTGTCATTAGTTCCATATCATTTTTTGTTTTCTGACTTTTTAATTTTAAACTAGCGTATTTTGTTAGTCTTATTTTCTTTAACCATTCTGTTTTCTCGGCTTTATTCATTGTCCCCACTTCTTTCTGTAGTCGTTATTATAAAGAAAAGAAGTTAAAAAGCAATCATTATAATACAAATGCATCATTATTCTTTCTTTTTCTAGGCCAAAAATTAATAAGATATTATCATTAATTTGTTAATATTTCATCATATCTATTTACTTATTAATTTAATAAATGATAGAATAATATAGTAAGAAAACATGGAAATGTTTTCAAATACAATAGAAAGTACAGGTGTATGATATGAACGAAAATAAAAAATTGTTAGCCGTTTTAGGTGTAGTTGTCGTTGTTGTGTTAGCAATCGTTGTATCAAGTGTTGTAGGTTCACAAGCACAAGAAAAGACAATTGATGAAATTGATAAGTTGATGGACACAAAAGAGGGAGAACTTATTTATTTAGGTAGACCAACTTGTTCTTATTGTCAACAATTTACGCCAATTTTAGAAGACGCAAGTGATAAATATGAATTTGGATATTATTATTTAAATACTGATGAATTATCAAATACTAATTTAACAAAGGTATTAGATATGTTAGAAATTGATCCTGATTCATTTGGAACTCCAACTCTTGCGATTGTGAAAGATGGAAAGAAAGTGGCTGTTCAACCAGGATATACAGATGCAGAAGGGTTATTTAAGTTTTTACAGTCAAATAAAATTATTGCTGAAGATGCTGTATATGAAGCTGATGATGCTAACTTGAATAAAATCGATTATTCACAATATCAAGATATTATTAATGGAGATGAAAAACAAATCGTTATATTTGCTCAAACAGGATGTTCACATTGTGAAGAAGCAAGACCAGTATTAAATGACATTGCAAAAGAATATAATATTACGATTAATTATTTAAATATTACTGATTTATCAACAGAAGATCAAACAAGTATGACAAAATCACTCGATATATTAGAAAATGGATTTGGGACTCCATTAACAATTGTTGTACAAAATAAAAAAGTACTTGCTTCCCTTGAAGGGTTTGAAAGTGAGGAAGCAATGTTGAATTTCTTTAAAGAAAATGGCTTTATTGAGGAGTAGTGATACTTATGTCTATTGTTTCTGAAAGAGCGAAAGAGTTTAAAAGAAGATATCCAGCTACGATTGCTTGGCGAATAGATGCTCATGCGAAAGTAATTGAAAATCATTTAAACCCTGGAGAAGAAGTACAATATATTTTTGTGGGACAAAAAAATGATAATCCATTAGATGTGATTACTTCTTGTGTGATTGCTTTAACAAATAAAAGAATTTTAATTGGACAAAAACGTTTAATTTTTGGATATTTCTTTACAGCAATTACACCAGATATGTTTAATGATTTAAAGGTAAAAGCAGGTATTATATGGGGACGTATCTATATCGATACCGTTAAAGAATATATTCCTCTTTCGAATATTCAAAAAGACGCACTTGATGAAATTGAAACAAATATTACAGAATATATGATGGAAGAAAAAAAGAAATATGGGGCATTAAATAACCGCGCAATTTAAAAAAAGAGAAAATAATCTCTTTTTTTTTTCACGAATTTAAGCTATACTATTATTAGAATAAAAGAGGGCGAAATTATGATTTTAAGAAAACCATATGCATTATTAATTAAATACTTTAAGGTAATTCACTTATTTGTATGTTTTGTTATTGGATATTTAATTTATAAAACGAGTGATGTATTAGACTTTTTTAATACTTATACAAGCTCTGTAGAAAGTGTTGTAGGGCAATCGACGATTAAAAGTTTATTGGGCGGTGTATCGATTGCTCTACCTCTTTTAATTGTTATTATTGCAATTGCGATTATTTATTTAATGCGTTATAAGAAAAAACCGGTGTTGTTTTATATTATTACAATCATATCTTATTTATTTACAACAGGAGTTTTTTATTATGCGAATGGTATTTTAAACAGTATGTATATACAAGTAGTAGATATTCGTATCGCTTTACTTGTAAGAGATTTGATTACAGCTGTTATGATTCTAGAATGGTTTACATTAATTATCTTTGCTGTACGTGCAACGGGATTTGATATTAAAAAGTTTAATTTTGGTCAAGATTTAGAAGATTTGAATATTGATGCAAAAGACCGTGAAGAATTTGAAATTAATATTGAAATTGATACAGATAAATTAAAACGTGGTTGGAACCGTCAACTTCGCCATGGAAGATATATATATAAAGAAAATACATTTTTAATTAATGTGGTATTAGGAATCATAGTAGTCGGTGGGCTTGGATATGGAATTTACCAATTTGCCTTTAAAAATAAAGCTCTTTCTGAAAATACTTCTTTTTTCGCAAATGGTTTTACAATGCAAATAACCGGAAGCTATATTACAGATAAAGCTGGAAATGGAACTGTTATCGATAAAAATAATGCTTATGTATTGCTGACAATGAATGTGACGAATGGGTATTCTACGGAAAGAAAGTTCGATACAGCAAGACCGGTATTAGTTGTTGGTGGAAAGAAATACTATAGTGATTATGAAAATGCTGAGTTGTTAGAAGAATTTGGGGAAGCTTATTATGGGGAAACATTAGATACAAAGCCACATGATTATTTATTTATTTACGAAATTCCAAAAAAAGAAACGTTAAAGAGTATGCAATTCCAATATATTGATGAGGGAACAGAAGTAGGAGAATATGATATTACAAGAATTGCTTTAAATCCAATTGATTTGACGGGGAATAAACAAGAAAAGGCAGTTAAATTGGGAAAAACAATTGAATTTGAAGATTCAATATTGCAAGGTAGTACTTTGAAAATCAATCAAATTCAAATAGTTGATAAATTCCAATTAAAATACAACTTCTGTATCAGTGATAATGAATGTATTCCTTCTACAGAGTATTTAACACCTACTGTTGATGAATATGAAAAATACATTTTAAAAGTGAACGGAACATTTAAATTAGGAAAAGACGCGAAGATAGAAAGTCTATCTTTAGCAAAATTACTAGAGAGATATGGGAAATTAGTTTATACCATTGATGGAAAAGAAAAAGAAACAAATATTGCTTTAAAAGAAGTAAGACCAAAGCGTGTTTCTTTAAAAGATGAGGGATATGTTGAAGTGTTAAGTGAAGTGAAAGATGCTTCTAAAATTGATTTAAAATTATCAGTTTATGACACAACATATACTTATCATTTAAAATAAGGAGGGGAATTATGAAACAACGAATATTATTTTTAACTTGTATGATATTATTATTAGTAATTCCAACTCAGGTAAAAGGTGCTGATTCTTGTAGCACACCAATGGCATCTCGTTATCAAAGAATTGCATCTAATGTAAATGTAACGACATCCTATCAAGAGAGTAATGGTGGTGTTTCTTTTCAAGTAATTATTACAAATTTAACACCTGAAATTACGATATATGATATTAGCAATGATAGATACTTTCACTATGGAGATAATGCAGCAAATCCGAGTGAAGTAATTGTCGATGGTTTTGAAGCAGATAAATCTTATCGCTTTGTAGCATATGCGACAAATCAAGATAATTGTGATTATGGGGAGTTGTATACTTATTATGCGAATACTCCAGCTTATAATCAATACTATAATGATCCAGTGTGTCTGGATGTAAGAGAATATAAATTGTGTCAAAAGTGGTTAAAAACAGGATTATCTCATGATGAATTTGTGAAACAAGTAAATGAATATAAGGAATCAATAAAAGAAGATCAAGTAACCACAATTAATCCAACAAAAACTCCAGGATTTAATTTAGCACAATTTTTGATTGATTATTACTATGTTCTTTTGATTATCATTATCTTATTTGTTATAGGAATGATTTACTGGAATGAAAAGCATGATACTTTTGGATTTTAATATGTGAAAAAGAACAACAATTGACGAAAGGCTATTGTTGTTTTTGACATTTTTGTGTATAATGGATATAGTTCATAATAGTAGGGGTGATACTAAGTGAAGAGAAAAATGATGTACGTTTTTGCTACTTTCATTTTATGCTTATTTGCAAGCCCATTGATGGCTAAAGCATGGTCTGGTTCTGGAGGTGGAGGAAGTGTTAACCTCCAAAATTGTTATTCGGGGTGGTGTTTTGACTTCCGATATACATCAGAGTCAGCTAATAACGTAGCGGGTGCAGAAGGATTACGATTGACTGTTGTCGATAAAAATGGAAATAAGGTTCAAGGGACAAGAAGCTATGATTATTTTAGGCCTGGAACTTATAATATGGTAATGAATAGTAGCTGGACTGGTGGACAAGTATATTTTAATCAAAATAAAGCAAACAAAGGAAACAAGGGTGCTGTTCATGCGAATGGTGTATATTTCGTAAAAGGAAAATATAATAATGCTGGACAATGGGCTGGTATGCCGACAATTATTAGTGAAACGGCACAGTCATTTAATACGCAAGTGTTAAACTTTATTAAAAATTATGCTAACTCTAATCCTAATGGATTTATGAATATGTTAAAAAATGATTTACACTATGATTCAAGCAAAGATACGGGTGCTGGAGATAGATATATTCAATTTGAACCAATTATGGCAATAACACAAAATAATCCTTCGGCGGTATACGTTGGAACAGCGACGGAAATTATGGTTTTCTTACATAATAATATTGGACGCCGTCCAAATTTAAGTGCATATGGATTGGCATGGGGAATTTTAGCGGATGCAACAGTAGGTATTCATCTTTCAAATGCTAGTGGTATGGATAAACATAATTTTACTTATCCATATATTGCACCAGGTAAGTTTGAAGCAATTGCTGTAAACCCTCCAATAGGTAGACAGCCACAAGTGGATCCATTTGATGAGTTCTTCTCAAATAGTGGTCAAAACGCTTACGGACATGGAGTTTTATGGCTAACAGAATTATTCCCATGTGATTGGAATAATCCGGATCACTTTAAAGATACAAATGGTGATGGAAAACCAGATAGTGGTCCAGGTGGTATTAACTGTTGTGTTTCTCCAAGTATTACAGGCAGTCACTCAAAAGAAGAAATTGAATTTGCTTATCCAATATGTGGAAGTTGTGATGTAGATACACAACCACCAAGTGCAAACACTCCAAGTTGTGGAACGGATGGCAATAGTAAAAACCATACATTTACCGATACTGTTTCATGGAGATGTATGTACTTAGATAAAGACAGAACACAAATGTATAAAGTTTCAACAATTAATAATTATTGTACTATATATTGTAAAGAATCAACAAGTTTATTATTACCAGGAAGTTATCAAGGATTTGTTATGACAGGTAGTTCATTCATATGGCCAAATAGCAGTAAATATAAATTGACAGTTAGTGGTACACGTGAATGTAAAGTAAAGATTGATTATCAAAACTGGTATGATGATTATAAAGATGCATCTGCTAGTACAAAAACAAATTTGGAAAATCAAATTAAAAGTTGTACAAGTGATAATGTATTGAATAATAGACAATTTGCTTATGATTTACAACCAACAATTAGTTTAAGTGGATATAAAGGTTATCGTAATGGAAAAGACGAAGATGATTCCACGGTTGGTAGTGCAGAACTAGTTGCAAAGAAAGACCCTACAGAACTTACAAATTACAAAATTTCATATAGTGGCAATGTTCCAGGATTCTCTACATCTGCTGCTGGTATTCAAGCTTATGCAGAAGGAATTTGGGATTATAAATCATATACTGCAACGACTGATAATCAATATGTATTACCAAATGACTTATATAGCTATACAAGCAAAAAGACAGGTATTATTTCATACCGTAAACCAAATAGTGATAAGATAAATAACTATACAAATCGTGGTTATGGAAGTTTAGCGGTAGATGATTCAACAATTCCAAAAGGACAAAATGAGAAAAAAGGAAATACTGTAACATTAACTTATAAAAAGATTAGTGCAAATAATGATGAGACACATTTTGACAAATATGCAAAGAATTATACATGTGAATATAATGTAAAACGTGGTGACAGTGTTGTTTGTGATTATCAAAATCCAGAACAATTTAAAGACTTGGATGGAGATGGAGAACCAGATAGTGGACCAAATGGTGAAAACTGTTGTAATCATTTCTTAGTTCAATTTGAAGGTGACGAAGAAAAAATTAAAGAGTTAAAAGAAAAATATCCAATTTGTGCGAATACAACGCCAAAATGTGATTATAGGAATCCATCACAATATACTGGCGCTCCATATGGAACAGAACCAGGAAAAGGACCAAACGGTGAAAATTGTTGTGAGGATTTAAGAGATAATTATATAAGTTATGGACTTACTTATCAACAATTCAAACAATTAGAACAAAAATATCAATGTGATGGAAATAATCGTGCTTGTACACCAATTCCAACAGTAAATGATAAGTCATGTTGTTCTGATCCAAAATATCAAGATTATCCAGTATGTAAAATGGAGGGTGGAATTAACGTTATTTATCGTGAAATTTCATTATCTCATCCATTCTTAAGTGAAGATGGAAAGAAGAGAACTCCTGGAGATAACTGGAATTCAAAAAACGATTATTTAGTAAGTAAATATATTACTAATAATCGTGATATCCAAGAAGATGACATTTATACAGAAAAACCAATGTATATCTTCGAATTAGACAGCGATACAATCTCTACAATTAGAAGTTATAATAGAGGACATAAGTTTGACGATTTTGAGTTAAATTGTAAAGATGGCAGAGAATGTCAAAGCAGATTTATTGAAAAATACTTGACAGATACAGGTAGTACGTGTACGACAAACAGAGGACATGATGTGAGTCGTTGTAATAAAGATTAGGCGGTGATTTAGTTGAAGGAGTCATATTGGGGAGCATTTGTTGTAGGTCTGGGAATTACGACGATTGTATTAATGTTTTATTTCCAGACTTTAACAAATACAGATGAACATAATTACACGTTGTTAAAAGAAACAACGGAAGCAGCGATGACAGATGCTTTTGATATCGCAACTTATAATACGACTGGAAACATTCGTATTGATCGTGAAAAGTTTGTGGAAAGTTTCTTACGACGCTTCGCACAAAGTGCAAGTTTAGCGAACGAATACCGCATTGAAATCTACGATGTCAACGAGTATCCACCAAAGGTTAGTATACGTATTAAGAGTCGAAAGACACAAGCACTTGCCATATTGCTTGGCGGACAAGATACATTTAATTTTGAAATCGTGAATAAATTAGATGCTATTTTGGAAACTCCATATTAATAGAAAGGGATGAATAGAAATGGGGAATATTCAAGTAACATTACAAAGATTGTTGAAAAACAAAAATACGGTAACAATTATTGGTGTTATCGTAATTATGGCACTTCTTTACTTTGGATATAAAGCACAAATCGATTCTAAAGTAAATCCAGTGCAAGTACCAGTTGCAAGAGAAACAATTCAACCTAAGACATTAATTAAGTCTGATATGATTGATTATGTTGATGTTGCACCAGTAGTATTAGGAGAAAATGTACTACAATACGATACAGATATTATTGGAAAATATACAAACTATAATACTGTAGTACCACAAGGAAGTATGTTCTATGAAGAAACAGTTGTTTCTAAAGATGAACTTCCAGATAGTTCATTTGTTAAAGTTAAAAAAGGAGAAGTTGTTTATAACTTCCCAGTAGATATGGATTCTACTTATGGAAACTCAATCTTCCCTGGAAATAAGATTGACATTTACATGAAAGCTGAAGCTGAAAATGGACAAATTATGGTAGGAAAATTAATTGAGAACATCGAAGTATTAGATGTAAAAGATAGTAGTGGACAACATGTATTTGAAAATAGTGAAGAACAACGTACTCCAGCATTTTTGATTTTTGGGGTAAAAGACGATATTAATATTTTACTTAGAAAAGCAAGTTATATGTATTCTTTCTCTGTAGAATTATTCCCAGTACCACATGGTGGAAAAGTTGATAATTCTGGATCTACAGAAGTTAGTACACAATACTTAAAAGACTTTATTAATGCGAATACAGTGTCTATTCCTGAAGAACAGACACAAGAAACAGCAAGTCCTAGTACTTCTGCCTCTCCAACTACAAGTCCATCAGGAAATGGAAATCGTTAATTCATGAATGATGTAGTTTTTGATCAGATAGACTTTGGAGAGTTAAAAAAGTATTTAGATGACCCAGATGTAACCGATATTTCATATAGTAATGGTGGACAACTGTGGTTAAAAACGCTGTCTAAAGGTATTTATCGTGTAGAAGAGCCAAATATCAATAATGCATTTATGGAAAAGTTGGCTTTTCAATGTTCCAATGTAATGGGAAAGACATTTAATATGGCTTCTCCCTTCTTGGATGCCGAAAGTGCCGAATTACGTTTGAACTTTGTACATGATTCTATCGCAAGAAATGGAATTGCAGTTGTTTTACGTAAGACACCTGCCAAAGTTCGATTAGAAAAAGATAAAATTATTGCTGACAAATATGTCACTCTAGATATTCACGACTTTTTATTAAAATGTGTTGAAGGACATTGTAATATTGTCGTTTCTGGAGAAACTGGTAGTGGTAAAACTGAGCTTGTAAAATATTTAGCTGCACACACTGCCGAAAATGAAAAAATTATTACGATTGAGGATACACTCGAACTACATTTGGATCGTATTTTCCCTCATCGTGATATTGTTGCAATGAAAACAAATAATATTGCATCTTATAGTGATGTGTTGGTAACGTGTATGAGACAGAATCCAAAGTGGATTTTGTTATCCGAAATTCGTAGTGCCGAAGCAGTTATGGCTGCTCGTAACTCAATTTCATCAGGACACTACATTTTATCAACAATCCACTCAAGTAATGCTGCTTCTATTCCAAGCCGTATGTATAGCTTATTGGAAACGAATCAGGATATTGAGCAATTCTTGAAATCTATTTATCGATATATTCAAATAGGAGTATATATTAGAGGTTTTCAAGATAAAACAACTAAAAAGTTTGTACGTGAAATTGCTGAAGTTGCAGAGTTCTATGTAAATGATGAAAATGAGGCTGTTTGTAACTTAATCTATAAAAAGACTATGGAAGGACGTACAATTCGTCATAATCCAAGTAAATATTTACTAGATTATCTAGAGGGACAAGGCGTTATACTTCCAAAAGATATGATTAAAGTGGAAGAGAATGATCAAGAAGCTGAAGCTGCACCAACACAAGTAGAATCAACTCCATCTCAAACAGAAACAACACCAGTTGAACCTGTGACACCTGTTTCACAAACACCAGTTCAACCTCAACCACAAACTCAAACAACAGCTATGAATCAAGTAACTGGGACAATAAATCCACAAATGCAACAACCATCGTCTGTATTTATGAATCAACAAGTTCAAACACCTGTGCAACCAGTAAATAATCAAAATACATCAGATGTAGAATCTTTATTTTAAAGGAGGTAAGGAGATATGACATTTTTGATTTTTGCGTTAGTAGCATTTATTATTATATTTATAATTGCTTATCGTAAGAATTCGGGACAAAACGTATACAAATATATTTCTCAACAAGCAACGTCCATTTATGACAAGTATGCACCTTACTCTTTTAAAGTAGTAAGGGCAAAAGTAAAAGAATTAGGCCAAGAATATACACCTAGACAATATGTTTTACAAGCATCTGTATTTGCAGTTGGAGCATTCGTTATTACATATATGTATTTCTATAATGTTTTAGTTGCACTTATGTATGCTGGATTATCAATTTTTATCATTCCATACTTAACATATTTAAGATGTAATCGTGTATATAGTGAGTTTATCTTTGAACAAATTCAAGTATATACAACCAATACAATTATGGAATTTAATACAACACAATCATTTGTAAAATCATTAGAAGGTGTTTATGAATCTGGTGTTTTAGAAAATCCAGTAAAAGATGATGTTAAAATGATGATTGATCTTGCCTATGAAAATGGTACGATTGAAGAATCAATCAGTTATTTTAATAATAAGTACGATTATTATATTGTTAAAAATATGCATCAATTATTTACACAAATTACGAATGAAGGTTCTAAGAACTCTTCTGGAGCATTAGAAAATATGTCATTAGATATCGATATGTTAGTTGAAAATGTATATCGTGACCGTATTGATCGTGCGACATTCCATAAAAAATTCTTGCAATTTGGTTTCATGCTTTACTTTATGGTAATGTTAGTACAATTATTACTAGGTAATGAAACTTATATTAACATGTTAAATCTATGGTATATTCAAGTAATATTACATGCAATTGTAATTATGAATACCGCTTTCTTACTAAACGGTGAAAAATATTATAATGAGAATGTAGGTGCTGAATAATGGGAATACCAATGAGTGTAATGTTTATTATTATTAGTGTGATTGTTCTATTTATTTTACATTTGAATCACACAATTGATGCAAAAAAATTCGTACAAGATACAGAACCTTATTTAAGATTTTTGATGGAAGATGATTATGAATTTTTATTAAGAGTACGTTATGGTGATGATATTGATGTAAATAAATTATTTTCAAAAAGAGTTCAAACTGCAATTATTGCAATTGGTGTATTATTTCTATTGTTTATTTCAAATTTAAGTTTTTTAAATGTATTAATT
>USRP01000024.1 GCA_900557185.1 uncultured Mycoplasmatota bacterium | reverse complement strand
GTTTTTAATAACGAAATAATTAGTTCAGATATACAAACATTTAAGCATGGAAATGGCATTGTGAATCATATCAATGCTTGTAAACAATTTTTAGAAGAGAAAGAAAAAAGAGGATATAAAGACCTTGAGACTATCTTCCATACAGATCAAGGTACTATATACTCCTCAAAAGCCTTCAACAAGCTTCTTGTCAATTATACCATAAAAAGATCAATGAGTCGAGCAGGAACACCTACAGATAATCCTGTAATTGAATCTTTAAATGGTTGGATAAAGGCTGAGCTTTATAAAGATTTTAAAATTTATTTGGCAGAAGATATTAATATAGCAATAAATGACTATATTAAATATTTCAATACGCAAAGATTAGCTTGTTCATTACAATATAAAACCCCAATTCAATGAACTGAACCCCGTTTCTTGGACAAAATAGAAACGGGGTTCATATCACAATATAAATTTGAATCAGGGTTCTAAAAAGTGTTCTTTTACTGTCCGCTTTTCTTGACTAGTTCATTTCAGTGCTTTTATTTTTCTAAATCTCCATTTAAGCTCCAAGTTCTAGCTTCTGTAATTTTAACTGAAACAATACTTCCAATTGTTTCTCTACTCGCATTGACATTGACTAGTTTTTGTGTATCTGTATATCCCATAACCATGTTTTTGTTGTTACCACTAATTCCTTCAATTAAAACAGGAACTGTTTTTCCAACATATCTTTCATTGGCTTCTTTGGCATATTTGTTAACTAGTTCATTTAATTCATATAATCTCTTTTCTTTTACTTCTAATGGCGTATCGTCTTTCATTTTCGCGGCTGGTGTTCCAATACGAGGAGAAAAGATAAATGTATAAGCTGAATCATATTTACATTCTTTTACAACTTCTAATGTGTCTTTAAAGTCTTCTTCTGTTTCTCCTGGGAATCCAACAATGATATCTGTAGTAATAGAACAGTTTGGAATTCTTTCTTTTAGTTTATGATATAGTTCTAAATAAGATTCTTTTGTATAACGACGCCCCATTAATTTTAAGATACGATCACTTCCACTTTGCAAAGGAAGATGAATATATGGCATGATATTATCGTATTTCGCAATCATATCAATCATTTCATCGGTAAAGTCCCATGGATGACTTGTCACAAAACGAAGACGTTTAATACCTGTCTTAGAAACATCTTCTAATAAGTTAGCCATCGTATAATCATCGTATAAGTCTTTTCCATAAGCATTGACATTTTGTCCTAATAAAGTGACTTCTAAGTACCCATCTTCTACTAATTGTTTCACTTCATCGATAATATATTCTTTTTCTCTACTTCTTTGTTTTCCTCTTGTATAAGGGACAATACAATAAGTACAGAATTTATCACATCCATATTGAATATTTACCCATGCTTTATATGGATTATCACGTTTGGTAGGAATATTTTCAATGACATCCCCTTCCATACTATACACTTCAATTTCTTGTCCTTTTTTCTCTAAAGCTTTTTGTAATAGTTGTGGTAGATGATAGATATTATGAGTTCCAAATACTAAATCAACCGCTTTATACTTCTTCATAATCTCTTCTACAACATGTTCTTCTTGAGCCATACAACCACAGACAGCAATCATTAAATTAGGGTTTGTTTCTTTACTATGTTTTAATCTACCAATCATTCCAAATACTTTATTATGCGCATTTTCACGAATCGCACATGTATTTAAAATAACTAGGTCAGCTGTTTCCATACTATTTGCTTCTTTATATCCCATATCTTCTAAGATGGCTTTAATATTCTCACTATCATGTTCATTCATCTGACATCCATATGTCTTTACATAGTAGAATAATCCTTCTCCTAAGTGTTGTAATTCATGAGTTACAATATATTCATTTGTCTTTGTTTTTACCTTTTCATTGGTACGCTTTTTCGCTTCCATTAAATTTGGTAGTTTCATTTTATCACCAACTTCCTTGTGTATTATAACACATTTCCATACCATCTAAAAGACCTATCGTACAATTGTATTGGTTATGAGAAAAAGATAGCAAAATAAAAAGCAATAGCGCGTTCTATTGCTTTTAAACTTCTTGAACGACAATTAAAATCATCGGTTTACATTCTGTTTCTTGGTATAAGTATTTACCTAACTTATCACGAATACCAGATTTGATTTTATTAAATTCAATATAATTTGGTTTTGTATTCTCATTGATTACTTCTAAAGAAATCTTTTCAGCTTCTTTAATTAAATCAATATTATCTTTTACATAAATAAAACCACGGGTTAAAATTTCTGGACCAGCTAAAATTTGTTTTGTCGTACGATCAATTGTAGCACTGACAATCACAATTCCATTATCACTTAAAAGTTCACGATCTTTTAATACAAGTTCACCAACATCTCCTACTGTTTTACCATCTACTAAAATATCATCTACTTTTACAGATTCATTTTTATCAATCAATTTTCCATCGATAAATGTAGCGATTTGTCCATTTAATTTTAATAAAACATTTTCTTCGTTCATACCAACTTGTAGCGCTACTTTGGCATTTTCTACTTGATGACGGTATTCCCCAATCACTGGAAAGTAATATTTTGGTTGCATTAATGAAATCATCATCATTAAGTCTTCGGATGAAGCATGTTGATCTAAATATTTCTTACCTGATACTTCTACGAAATTCGCACCAATTCTAGAAATATTATCGAATATCTTCGCAACTGTTCTTTCCATTCCCTCATATACAGGAGATGCGAATACAATGGTATCTTTATCAGTTAATTTTAAGAATTTATCATATCCTCTTAAAATACGTTTAATATTAGAATATGGTTTTTCTCTTTCATCTGATACCAATACTAAAATATTTTTATCATTTAAATGTTTTAAGTTTTGAATACGTGATTTATCAAATGAGATATAGTTTTGATCAATTGCCATATGAATTAAATGTTCCAAATGACGTCCCATAATTACGATATTACGATCTGTATCCATAATGGAATTGAATATTTCTTGAATACGATATAATTGCGTACTGGAAACGTGGAAAATAACTCTTCCTTCGTATTTATATAATGTTTCATTAACAAGTGATTGAATACGATGATTTGGCGATGTAAAGCCTTTTCTTGGTGCATATAAAGATTCACTCATTAAACATAAAACACCTTTTTTACCAATATAAGCAAGTTTTCCAATATCCGTTTGATAATTACCTACCATACTAGGATCAAACATAAAATTACCTGTATAGACAATTGCTCCTTGATCAGTATTTAATACATATCCTACTGTATCTGGTACAGAATGACTTAAACTAATTGGAAATACACTATTCTTTCCAAAATTAATTTTACGATGCGCTTTAATCTCCATTAATTTCGCATTTTTAATCTCAGAATTATCTAATTCTTCTTTTAATATTTCTAGTGTAAATTTAGTTCCATATATTTTTAAATTAGGTAAATCTTTTAAAATATCTGGTAATGCTCCTAATTGTTCATCGTGTCCATGGGTAATAAACACCCCTTTCACACGTTCGATATTCTCTTTTAAATAATCGTAATTAGGCAAAATATAATCTACACCTAACATATTATCATCTGCATTTTTTAACCCGGCATCAAATACAAAAATATCTTGGTCGACTTCTACAATATACATATTTTTACCATTTTCATTTAATCCACCAAGACTAAATATTTTTATTTTACTCAAAAATAATCTCTCCTTTCTTTTTTTTCATGTTAAAAGACTTAAACATTATATCAAATATTTTACAAATTGTCTATTTTCTAAAACCTTCATACTCATATGAGTTTTCTACATAAAAAAGAACAGTATATTACTGTTCTACAACGAGATAAGTTTCATCTAAAATAGAATATAAATATCCAGATACCGGGATATGTAGTTTCTCTTCGATATAATTCATATACCCCCTTACTTGTTCCAGATATTCTTTTTTATGAATTTCTTTTAATTTATAATCTACAATAATCGCATCTTTCTCTCCTACTAGTAATAAGTCGATAATTCCGTTACTTTCCCCTTCATCCGTTGTATGAATAAATTCATACTCGTGAAATACTTGATAGTCATTAATCTGTTTCATAAATTCTACTTGGAGGAAAGCTTTTATTTTTTTCTCTTCAAACGCATTTAAATTTAAAAAGGATAGGCTTTCTTCAGGATGGTGAAAATCCATCATTTCTAAATAAAGATGCATTTTTGTTCCTACTTCCATTTTATCCATATCATCAAAAGATATCTTGGTTGGTTTATGAGAGAAAGTAGAATGTGTCAGAACTTCTTTTTCTTCTTTGATAGACAATAGATTGGTCAAAGGTTCAACGACTTTGGTATCTAATACTTCAAAATGACTCTGATCATAATCTTTTGTCAATTGTAATTGTTCTAACGAAATATGCGTTGTATATGGTGTTAGTAATTCTTTAATTGATACGATGATATCATATAAACTCTTATAATGCTTACGAATTCTCTCCGGAACAATTTGAACAAAAGGTTTTACATCTTTCGCATCACTCATGGGTGCTACTAAAATAATTTTTTCTTTGGCTCTGGTAAGAGCAACATAAAATACACGGATTTTTTCGGAAATATCATCTAACTCATTTTTAGAAATAAATAATTTTTTATAGAAGGTTTCACGAATTCCATCATCAAAGTATGGAACAATCATACCAAAATCTTTTTGATATAAGAAACGTTCCTTGGTATCCGCTTTCGAAAATAATTTTGTTAAACCAGAAAAATAACAAATTGGGAATTCTAGTCCTTTTGACTTATGAATGGTCATTAAATTGACAGCATCGACATTGCTTTCTTTTTTTACATCAAAACTAACATCTAATGTATTGGTATCTAATTGTTCAAAATATGTCACTAATTTTCTCAAGTCATAACCATTTTGTTCTAGTGTTTTAGATAAATTCAAGAGGAATACTAATTTATCACTATTGAGTTCCACATCTCCTAATTGAATGACAGCATCAAACAGTTGAAAAGTGTGATAGATTTCCCTCATGAGAGAAGAGATGGTATGGGTTTTAGAATAATGAGCAAGATGATTTAATTTCTCATACAGAAGCATGAAATCACTTTCATCTTGCATACATTGAAAGATAGTTCTTCCCTCTTGTTTAGAACGATTTAATAAACGGAAAATACTATCATCACTTACTCCTCCCAAAAAGGAACGAGAAAGCGATAGAAAAGGATGAAGAACTGCTTCTTTTGTATCTTTTCTCCTAGCGATACAATCAATTAATTGAATCATACTTTTAACAGTATAAATGACATCTGTCGCATAAAATGATTCTTCTTTATGAATGGTAATCGGAATCCCTAAATAAGTGAAAATAGTTTTATATAAATCAAAGTTTGTCTTACGGTCTTGTAATATAGCAAAGTCAGAATAAGTAACTGGACGCAGTGTACCTTTATCTTGAATCATTTCACGATTGGCAATACGTTTTTTAATATCTTGGGCAATCATAAATGCTTCGATTTCTTCTTTACGATATCTTTTCGCTTCTTCACTTTCTTTATAAGCATAATCTAATACTTCAATCTCATAATTTGTATTCTTATCTTTCACTTTCTCATAAGATAGATTACCAAAAATCATTTCTTCTTGATTGAAATAATGAACGCCCCCTACCTTCTCATCCATGACCGCTTGGAAAATAAAATTAATCGCATCAACTACTTCTTTTCTCGAACGGAAGTTTTTAGAAAGAGTAATTAATTTTCCTCCATCATTTTTTTGATAGCGATAAAATTTATTCATAAATATGTTAGGATTGGCATTTCTAAAACGATAAATCGATTGTTTGACATCCCCTACTGTATACACATTATTATTTTCAATCATCGATACAAAATAAGTTCCAATATCATTGGTATCTTGATACTCATCAATCATAATTTCATAAATATGCTTCTGATAATATGTTCTTATATCTTCATGTTCTTCTAAAAGTTGAATCGCAAAACGTCCGATGTCGTGAAATTCATATATATTTTGTTTCTTTTTCTTCATCAATAATTTTTCAAAGTAAACTTTTAATATATCTTTTAAAATACCAATTGTCTCTTTGGTTTTTAATACTTCTTCAATATATGATTCCTGATTTGAATAAACACAAAGACTTGTAATTTCTTGAATCTGTTTTTTAATATCTTGATAAATTTCTTTCATCTTATCTTTGATATCATCATCGATTTCTTTAGAACGTGGTAACGATGGTAATTTGATAGTGCGAAAGACAGAAGCAATTTCCTCATATGTATTTTGATATGGTTCAATTTCTGTTTTTAATTGTTCTAATATTGGCACCAATGGTTCTGGAGCACTTTCTAAGTCCTGATTGATATCTTCGATGACTGCTTTTACTTGGTTTTTGATTTCTTCTACATATTGATCTAATTGTTTTTGAATCTCTTCACGATTGCATGCCTGATAACAATCTTCTAACTCTTGTTCAATATGTATGCGACTAGTAAAAGAATTGGCCAGATTTAAAATAATCTTACGTACTTTTGTGTCATCCTTTACAGTAAAAGTATCTAATAACTTTAAAAACTCCAGATTTTCTTGCTCATAAAAAGTTTCAAAAGTCTCATCAATACTTTCTTGTTTTAAAGCTTCAATTAAGATTCCATCACCAATCGCTACATCTTTCTCAATCCCGAGAAGATAGTGATATTTTTTAACCAGATTTAAACTAAAACTATCAAACGTACAAATGCTTGCTAAATCCAATAATTGTAATTCTTTTTGTAATTCTGGATATCCATTTGGTATGGCTTCTAGTAATTTCTTTTTGACACGATCTTTCATTTCTTTGGCTGCTGCATTCGTAAATGTTAAAACAATTAAATCTAAAATAGAATGTCCTTCTTTTAGTATTTCTAAAATACGTTCTGTTAAGACAGCTGTTTTACCACTTCCCGCTCCAGCACTTACTAAAATAGAAGTATTTCTGGATGCGATTGCATCCCATTGTCCATCCGTCCATGTACTATTTACTGGTTTTTGTTTCACCATTATCACCTCTTCTACGATTCTTGATTATCGTGTTCAGATTCAAACACGTTAAAATTAGGATGATACTTAGATTCTCAACTATCTAAAAATTCTAAGTTTTTATATTCTTTTACTGCTTTATAATCACTGGCTTTTTTAAAGCAAATATCATAATACTGACAATACATACAACCTGTCGCATCTTCTTTTTTCTCATTGCCAATTTGAATTGGTGCGATTTTAAAATCAGCTCGTTGAATTGCTTTGACAACAGTATGAATATTTTGATCGACAATACCTAATAATTGATTCATTGTTTCCTCGTCGATGACTTTGGCAGTTGAATAAAAAGTATTGTTTTTAGTCACACGTAAACTTTTTACCATTCCACCATCTAAATAATGTTGGTCTAAATGATGTAATAATGAAATTTGATTTCTTGTATATCCATCTAATTGATAAAACTGTTCTCTTTGTAATGCGTAACTCTTTTTCTCATCATAGTTCATAACAGTTGGCAGTATGTGTTGTAAGTAAAATCCTGCTACTTTCATATTGCTAAACATTGGCTGATGTTTTAAGAAGTATAAATAAGTCAGTAACTGCATATCCAATCCATAGATTACTTTATTATAATCTAATTTGGTATTACCTGTTTTATAATCAATCACAATAACATAGGTATCTTCTTCATCCGTAAAAGTCATAATTTTATCAATCACACCCATGAAACGAATTTTAATTGTTTCATCCAACTCTATTTCAAATTCTTTTTCAAAATATTTCGCTTCAAATTCTGTTCGTTTTAATTCTTTTTTTAGATAGATACATATTTCTTTTAGTTCTTTTTTATACTTTTCTAAATAAAATTGTTCTTCTTTAGTAAATGTGTCTATTTCGTGAATAGAACTCTCAATACAAGTATCAATCTCTTCTTCTTGATATAATTTAGATAATACTTCGTGAAAGAAAGTCCCTATCATCGTTGCTTTCCCAGTTGGTTTTTCTGGTACTTTTAAAATATGTTTCAAATAGAAACGAAAAGGACAGTGAAAAAACGTATCCATAGAAGAATAAGAAAGTGTCATTTCTCCTTTGACATATTCTTTCAAATAATCTTCGTTGACTTGTTGATATTGATTTTGATAAGATTGATAATCTTCAATAAATGTGTGTTGAAATAAAGAATCAAAATCACTATTTTTTTCTTGGTATTTATAATACGTATCTAGACTACGAGCTAGTAAATAACGATTATATGCCTGATTCTGATAGATAGATGTTTCGGTATTCACTTCAACTTTTCTTTTTTCTTTTATTATTTCTAATAAAGGAGAACGTTCAAAATTGGCAAATGAACTTCCCTTTGCATAGCTAATCCATAAATCTTCTTTACTTTGTAAATAAGCAATTACTTTTTGTTTATTTCGTTCATTTTTAGTCGTTGTATCCATAAAACCAAGTTCTCTTTTTTCTTCATCGTTGATATAATCCAAATCTAATGAAACAGGTGGCATCGTTTCTTGATTGAAACCAACGACAAAATAATAATCATGTTCACCATAATCTTCTAATGATGAATCAATTGTTACCGCATTTCTTTCACGAACTGGTTTTAAATAAAAATGTTTTAACTCATAAATAAGAACAGGTAAAAATACTGAAATAGATGTATCATTATGACGATACTTTCCATAAACACGCGCTAATTTTTCTAAAGCATCTTGCTCTACTTCGTTTTTAACAACCATTGTCTGAATCATATCTTCGATTTGCTTGATAGAGCCATCTAGTGTTTCTACTTGCTTTAAGAAATCTTGAATGAATGGTAGTGAATAAATAGATGATTGTTCTTTCATTGTATATGGAATTTGAAATAGTTCTAATAAATGAATACAGAACCCTAAGTAATCAGATGAGACATTACAAATATGCATTTGATCGAGTGGAATCTGTTCTTGATGTTTCTTTAATATGTCGAGACAGACAGTGCTTAATTCATTACGAACATCAGAGAACTCTGTATAAGAAATCGGTTTTTCACGAACCATATCTTCTTGCAATTGCAAAGTAATTCCTTCTTGTTCTAAATCATGTAAGATATGCGTTGGTATTTGATATTTCATTTCCCCACATATCATAAATTGTTGTTTTTTAAAATAAGCTTTTTGATAAGTAGATGGAATCATAATCTTTTCTTCTAACAATTCTTGTTGCAAGTGATATAGTTCTTTTATTTTTTCCCTTTTGCTATCTTTTACATACCACAATACATTTTTTAAATCATTCGCAACACTTGGTAAATACCCTCTTTTTTGCATCTCTAGCAGATAATCATCACGATACGTACCATAAAACAACTCAATCAATTCCGAAAGAGAGATAAACTTAAAATCTTCTAATGTTTGTTGTTGTTCAAATTCTTTTAATATACGATATTTTTCTTCTGGAGTCGCAAGAATTAACTTCGTCATAGTAACACACCCTTCTCTATCTATTCTACCATATCTAAATCATAAATAGTGATTACAATTTCATTATAGCAAACGGCGAACATTTGTTCAACAAATAATCAGAAAAAAATAAAAAAAACGGATTCATCCGTTTTTACAAGTAAGATATTTCTTGAATTAATTTCATGTTATTTCGTATCTTAAGTGTGATTGTTAAAACTGTATTAGAATCTTCAGCGATAAATGTCAAAGTATAAATATTCGTTTCTTTGTCTAATTTCATACTGGTTAAGGTAGTTGGAAGTGTGATATTTAAATCATCTTCTGTAATTTGATAGCAGTAACCAGTATCTGTCTTAAATGGTCTTTGATAACTCTCTCCTTCTTGATACTGTAAAATAGAAACATCGGAAAATGCATTTGCGAAATACGTTGGAAGCAATGTATTGGCTTGTTCTTTATGAATACAAGTAATTGGACTACCTTCTGAGAGTGGATATGTTTGCGAAGAATCCGTATGATTCAGATGAATAATTAAAAACTTTAATTTATTTTCATCCGTTACCTCTCTTAAAGTACCAGTACTAATTGCTCCTAATCCATCGTGAATACTTTTTACCCAATCTTCATATTCTTTTTTAATATCATCTGTTAATGTAATCGTTTCTGTTTCATGGACAGATGGAATGACTTCTTTAATCTCCTCCTTTTGTTTCTCAGGACTAATGAGATATATCACACCAATGATTACGATCATAATAAAAGCAAATTTCATAGAACGAGCATTTTCTATTTTCACAGGTTTTTTAGTTACTTTTTTCTTTGCTTTCTTCTTGGCCATAGACATTTTCCTTTCTATTTTTATTGTATCATAGAAGTCCTAAAAATATGTGAGAAATTCATCACTTGACTTTCTATTAGACATTTATCTTCAAAAAATAAGTTAGGAAATCCTAACTTACTTTAAAATGAATCAATATTAATTGTGATTAACTTATTTTCATGGATGTAACTAGAAGCTTGTACAATGGTACGAATTGCATTAGCAATCGCACCTTTCTTTCCAATTACACGTCCCATATCTTCTTGACTTACTAATACCTCAATAACGACTTTGTCTTCTTCATCCTCAAAAGCTTTTACACGAACCATATCTGGTTCTTTTACAACTGATTTTACTAAAAATTCAGTAAGTGGTACGAAATCCAATTTAGTTTGCTTTCTTTGCTTTTGATTCGTGGAATTCTTTTAAAATTCCTTCTTTGCTTAAGATGTTTCTTACAGTATCAGTAGGTTCTGCTCCATTACTTAACCATTCCATAATTGCTTCTTTGTTTAAGTTAATTTCTGCAGGATTTTTTAATGGATTATAAGTTCCAACTTCAGCGATAACTTTTCCATCTCTTTTTGCTCTAGAATCAGCTGCTACAACACGATAAAATGGTTTTTTCTTAGCACCCATTCTCTTTAGTCTTAATTTTACTGCCATAGTATTCCCTCCAATCTGTAAACATTCTAGCATAATCTTTATTTATTGTCAACTATTTTTGGTTGACAATACATCATATGTATCAAAAACACCAATTATTCATTGGTCAGACTGTTGACAAACCCCACATTTGAAAAAATGTGAGGTTTTCTTTTATAACTTTTTTTGATTTTATTAAATAATTTGTCAATTTTGATAGAAACATAGACATAATCATAGATGTTATCATCCACATTTGATCTTTTTATTGCTATATTTTTCATGTTTTGCGCAGCACAAATCAGATGTGTATATGCTTGATTTTTTTCCACACCTTTAAATAATGTATATCTATATCCATGATTTTGTTTTGAATCTCCAAAACTTCTTTCAACTGTTGTTTTTCTTTTCTCAAATAATTTTTTACCTTCCTCACTTAATCTTCTTTCTCTTGCTCTTTCATTCACTTCCTCATTTACTAATCTTCTTATTGTTCTATATTTTGATTTACCGCAACATTGTTTCTGATAGGGACATCCCTCACATTGTTTTCTATCATAATACTTTTTATATCCGTTTTTATCTATGTTTCTATATGGAAGAACTACTCCTGTCTTTGGACATACATATATATCTTCTTCTCTTAAATATATAAATTGCCATTTCCTTATCTCTGTCTTTCCTTGTCCATAACTTCTATATTGTATTACACCAAAAATATTATTATCTTCAAAATATTTTTTGATTTCATATGTATCATATCCTGAGTCCAATCCTATCTTATTGATACCTAATTTTAATTTTTCTCTTTGATATTTTAACCGTTCTGTACAAACTACCGAATCATGTATATTTCCTCTGGTAACATATGCATCTGTTATTATATTACATTTTCCATTTACTGTTCTATGTTCTAAATACATAAATCCTTTTTCTTTATTATCTCGATGATAATATCCACTTTCTGGATCTGTTGTACTCACTTTAATATGTTTCTTTTCGATTTCATCTTTGAATTCAAATGGTTTTTTTCCAATTCTTGTTCTCTCTTCATTGATTTCTTTCTCTAAATCTAATTTCCTCTTTTTTATTTGCTTTATTAATTTATCTTCATATTTATTTTTGTTTGCATTCGCTTTTCTGTGTGTTGAATCCATAAAAAATTCATCATCTAACATTCCATATTTTTGAGCTTGCATTACAATATTTATAAATATTTTTTCAAATATATTTGTTCCTTTAAATCTTCTTTCATAATTTTTACTAAATGTTGAAAAGTGAGGTGTTTCTTGTCCAAATGGTATTCCTAAAAACCATCTATATTCTGCATCTACTTTTATTTTTTCACAAGTTTTTCTCATTGATTTAATTCCATCTAATGCCTGAATAAAAATAAGTTTAAATAAAACTACTGGATCAATACTAGGTCTACCATTATTTTCACAATATAAATCTCTTACTTCATCATAAATAAAAGTGAAATCAATGTATCTATCTATTTTTCGGAATAAACTGTCTGTAGGGACAAGCTCTTCCATAGTAGTCATTAAGATTTCACTTTGAATATTTTTATTTATAGTTATCATTTTATCACTTACTTTCTTTATTTTAACCACTTATATTATATCATTTTTCCATAAAAAAAGTAAGGATTGTAAGCTTTGTAATTTGGTTAAAATAAAGCATCCTTACATTTTCATTATACTATACTTTTTTTTAAATAAAAAGACTATTAACAAAATTTTACTTTGTCAACAGTCTGAGTAAGATTTTTCTTACTTTTTATTTTCTGATTTTTGTATTGTAATAAAGATAAATCACAAATTCCATGGCAATGATAATAACAGCCCCTATGATGATATTTTCCCAGTCGATTTCATTTTTATCTTCTACTAATTCTTTACTTTCATAAGATTCTTTTTCTTTCTCTGGAACACCATTAATCACATCTGCAACAATATCAGGAGCCTCTTCTGTCTCATAATACTCTAATGCTCTTCTAATATCTGTTTCTCTTGATTCATCATAACCAGTAAATGACTTATCTCCGATTACTAAAAATGGAACTCCTTGGCTAGAAGAATTTAATCTCTCTTTTACTTTTTCATGTAATTTCGCATTATCAGGATGTTCCCATACTTCATATTCAATTACATGCATGTATGGATAATCACTTTGAATCTTTTGTAAAAATTCTCTTTCAGCAGCACAAAAGGAACAAGTACTTCCAGAAAACAAATATACATTCACAGTATCAGTTGCTTTTACTTGACTGATTCCTAACATACTACATAATACACATATTACTAAAATACCAAACTTCTTCATATCATCACCATTTTAATCTTTCTATTTCTTCTTTTAATACTTGTACCAAAGTATGAACTTCTTCTTCTGTTGTCATATAAGATAAACTAATTCGAATACTAGACATTGCTCTTTCTTCATCATTTGTTACTGCCAATACCGCATCAGATTTCACCTCAGTTGCACAAGCACTCTTGGTTGATACATAAATTTCGTGAGCTTCTAAAGCATGTAGTAAGGTTTCTGGTTTAATTCCTTTGATACTGATGTTGACAATATGAGGAATTGATTTGTCTGTACTGTTGATTGTAATTTCTTCTATTTCTTGCAGAGAAGATAATAATTGTTGTTGTAATTGTGTTACTTTTTCGCAATGTTTGGTTTGTTTTTCTAAACTTAAGCGTAATGCTTTAGCAAGACTTGCACAAAGTGGTAATGGAGGGGTTCCACTACGATACTTGGTTGTACTTTTTCCGCCATGAATGAGTGGTAAAATATCAATTTCTTCTTTTTTATAAAGTAATCCAATTCCTTTGATTCCATAGATTTTATGAGCAGACATACTCATTAAGTCAACATTTTCTAATGAAAATGGAACCTTGCCAATATTTTGTGTCATATCGACATGAAAGAAACATTTAGGATATTGTTTTACAATCTTTCCTATTTCCGAAATTGGTTGTAAGATTCCTAATTCACTAGATACACTGGCAATGGTAACTAAAATTGTATCATCACGCATCATACCATTTAGAGCTTCTAAATCAACTGTTCCATCAGATAATAATGGAACATAATCTATTTCAAATTCTAATGTTTTTAAATAGTCTAAAGGTTCTAATATCGAAGAATGTTCTAATCTTGTTGTAATAATGTGCTTTCCCCTATTTTGATATTTAAAACAAATTCCTTTGAGTGCAGTATTATTTGATTCACTTGCCCCACTCGTATATATAATCTCACTTGTCTTCACTTTTAATAAATCAGCAATTTGTTTTGTTGCCATATCCAAAAAATGTTTACTCTCTACTCCTAATTGATGAAGAGAATTGGGATTTCCTGGATATCTTTTACAAGCTTTTACAAATGTATCTAATACTTCGTCCGATACAGGTGTCGTTGCTGAATAGTCAAAATACATACGTTTCACCACAATTCTAATTTCTCTTCTCAATTATATCACATTTTTATCCATTATGAATTAAAACTTAGACCGATAAAGAAAATGTTTGGTATTAGCTACTTGAAAATATCCCTGATAACTCGTTTTAACTGCATGATAATTAGATGCTTGATGTTTTTTTAATCTTCTCAACTTCTTTTTTGGGATAATTGATTAATAATTTATTAATATAATTAATTGTCTTATATGTGTTGTTTAGAATTTTGAAATTATAATTCACTTAAAAAACTCCTAATTTGGGAAAAGTTTTCCATATTTTCTAGTAATTTTTCTTTCATCATATTTTCTAATTGATAACACATATTTTCTACGGCTTGATTTTCATTTGCCTTTTTTAACATTTGAAAATATTGATTATTCTCAAATAATTTTTTATGGTCTTCAAAGATGACATAACTTACTTCTTTTTGATTTAATACTTCTAGTACATGAGAAAGTGCATTTTCTGGAAACCCCACTTTACCATTTACTTTTTTATAGTGCAACAAATAATTACATATTATTGCATCATTATCATATACAACATAAAACTTACCACTCTTTATGAAAACAATTGCATCAAAATACTTTGCTTTCATCATTTCAAATATTTCGTATAATTTCATGTTTTCCTCCAAAATATGTGTGGCGAAGAGCATAAGCTCTTCCCACCAATATAGCAATAGTTATATAAATACAAATGCAGTCATATAACGTCTATATCATCTTTTTAGGCAATGCCAAGGGATTAACCTTGTTTCCAATCTGACAATCGATTATTGCTAGTAGCAACTACTTCCTCTCATTATTAGCCTTAACCTCATAATATCTCGGTTCATTAGCAAATACTTACTAATTGTAGTAGGAAATTGGGCGGACGCCGTTACCATTCATCACATTGTTCCAAGCGTTCAGCTCACCGGAAGACGTCACGTGGAACTCGTTCGCATTCGCATTGTTGTTGAAGTTGGACGGCGACAACAGAACACACCTATTATTTAGATTAATCCCATTACAATATCATTTATTTTTATTGGAAATTGTGCGGACGCCGTTCCCAGTAGTCACATTACCCCAATCATGTAGCTCGCCGGAAGACGTCACGTAGAACTCGTTCGCATTCGACCAATTGTTGTTGAAGTTGGACGGCGACAGCAAAACACCTATTATTTAGATTAA
>USRP01000023.1 GCA_900557185.1 uncultured Mycoplasmatota bacterium | reverse complement strand
TGTTTCTGTTGGAGTACAATTTGTTTCAGTAGTTGTACAGTATAATGCTTCTTTAACTTGATCATTATCTGTTATCTTTGAATCAATTGTTAATCCTTGATACCAATTATTTTCTCCTTTTTGATTGTCCCCTAAAGATAATTGGATATTTGGTTTTGTTTTATCATCTGTTTTCACAGTTTTACTTGAGAAGACAACCTCACCACTTACATCTTCTGCTTTCACATAGATTGTATATTCCGTATTTGGTTTAAGGTCATAAAACGTATAATTCTTATCTGTTTTCTCATACCACTTATCGTTATCCAATGAGAAGTAATATTTGATTGCATTTGTCGCATTTATGGTTGTAGCTAAACTCGTCTCTTCTGCTTGGATATCGATTCCTTGGATTCCTAAATCTCCCATTTCTGGTAGGTCAGCTCCAGCAAAGTTAGATTTGCTACCCTCTTGTAGATAATCTAAATCCATCGATAAATCAATATTTGTGATGTCTGGAGTAGTTGTAATATTCTCATTATATTTAATAGTTAAAGTAAATGTTTTTTCTTCACTTACATTTAATGCTTCACCTGATTTGATTCCTTCTACTTCAAACAAGAATACTTCTTGGTCCTTCATCTTAATCTTAATAGAATCTAAAACTGCATCCAATGTTCCTTGGTTAGCCACTGTGATATCATAACTGATAAAGTCCCCAGGCACCTCAAATTTCGCATTGATGGTTGCACTTGTCCCGCTATGTGTTGGGTCTGTTACATTCGTTGCGGTATTAGATTTTTCTTTCGTTACAATATCTGTAATCAAAATATTCCAATCACTTGTAATAGTACCAGTTCCTTGAATTTCTAGATTTTGTGATAGAAGTGCATATCCTAGTCCTAACATTAGAAATACACAGATTACTACTAATCCTATCAATAAATATTGTTTTTTCTTCTTCATAGCTCTTCTCATCTCCATTCCTCTCCCTTTCTAGTTGTTATAAAATCGATAGGAGGATCTAAGAAATGGCCACGAGAAAAAGTTGTTTCCACTACGAAAACAACTTTCTTTATTTTATCTTCAATTAATGGGTGGATTTTATTATCTAAATACCCCCCCCCATGGTAACTTTTGGCTAACGCGAACTCTGTTCATATACTACACCTCACGAGTTTTCTACTATATTCAATATACCATATTTTACTCTTATTGAAAAGAAAAAAACATCGAGTGAACTCGATATTTTTATTTTGCTTCATACCAATTATTTCCGTAAGCAATATCTACTTTTAATGGTACTTTTAATGTTAATACGTGTTCCATTTTATCTCTTATAATTTCCTTGATGATATCAATTTCATCTTTATCACAATCAAATAATAATTCGTCATGTACTTGTAATATCATTTTGGTTTTCAATTTACGTTTTTTTAATTCATTTCCAATGTCTACCATTGCCTTTTTAATAATATCTGCACTCGTTCCTTGAATTGGAGTATTGAGTGCCATTCTTTCACCTTGATGACGAATCATATAATTACTATTCTTTAATTCGGCAATAACTCTTTTCCTGTGGAAAAGTGTTTTAACATATCCATCTTGATAAGCTTGTTTAATTTGCTTATCCATATACTCTTGAATACCTGGGTAAGTTTCTAAATAATGGTCGATAAAATGTTTAGCCTCTCCTACACTAATATTTAAGTTTTCACTAAGACCAAAGCTACTGATTCCATAAATGATTCCAAAGTTAACTGCTTTTGCAACTCTTCTCATTTGTTTTGTTACTTCTTCAGGAGCTACATGGAAGATATCACTTGCTGTTTTCGTGTGGATATCCATTCCTTGATTAAAGGCATCAATTAAAGCTTGAACACCAGACATATGAGCTAAAATTCTAAGTTCAATTTGAGAATAATCTCCACCAAGAATCACACAATGTTCACTTGGTATAAATGCTTTACGAATTAATCTTCCATACTCTGTACGTACAGGAATATTTTGTAAATTAGGTTCAATAGATGATAAACGGCCTGTTCTTGTTAATGTTTGTGTATAAATGGTATGAATTTTACCATCTTCTTTTACCATGTTTAATAATCCTTCAATATACGTTGTATATAATTTTGTAATCATTCGATATTCTAAAATCTTATTGATAATTGGATGTACATCTTTTAATTTTTCTAATACATCGGCAGCTGTAGAATATCCTCTTGCACCTTTTTTACCATGTGGTAATCCTAATCGTTCAAATAAAATATTACCAAGTTCTTTTGGTGAAGTAATTAAGAATTCACATCCTGCTAGTTTATAAATTTCTTGTTCTAGACGACTGACATTTTGTTCGATTTCTTTTCCCATTTCTTTGAGTGAATCTTGATCTAAATATACGCCGTTAAATTCCATATCGCCTAATACAAAAGCGAGTGGAAATTCAATATTTTTATAAAGGTCTAATAATTCTTCTTCTTTCAATTTATTTTCTAATGTTTCTTTTGTTTCATAAATAAATTTTGCTTTCTGACCGGCATATAAAGCAACTTCTTCTATTTTAGGTGCTTTTAATTTCTTTTTTCCATATACTGTTTCATAAAAAGGAATATGGTAGTCAAAGTTATTAGCTAGATAACTAATATCATCTTTTACGTTATAATCTAATAATGATGCAGCAATCATACTGTCAAAGGTAATATTTTCTATCTCAATTCCTAACCATTTTAAAGCGACATATACTTTTTTTGCATCATAAGTATACTTCTCGTTTTCTAATAAAAATTTAGGATTTTGTACTAAGATATCTTTCGGAATAAATTGTAAGTTCTTTCCATCATAAACAGCCATTCCTAAGATATCACTATGATGATAATTTGTACCTAATAATTCTAAATAAACAGAACATTTTCCTTCTACTTTGATTTCATCAACACTACTGACAATTGGAACATTTTCTATTTCTTCTGGTTCTTGTTTTTGATATTCTTTTTCCTTTTTTAAGAAAGAATAAAATTCTAGCTCTTCGTATAATTTTTCTAGTTTTTTATGATCTCTTTCTCGACATTTAACATCTTCTATAGAAATATCCATATCGACATTTTTTACGATTGTAGCAAGATGATAGCTTTGATATGCATTTTCTTTATCTAGTACTAATTTATCATGAACACTTCCCTTTATTTCATCAATATGTTCATAAATACCGTCTAATGTACCATATTTACGTAATAGTTTTAGAGCTGTTTTCTCACCAATTCCTTTTACTCCTGGAATATTATCCGAAGGATCTCCTTCCAAGGCTTTTAAATCAACCACTCTTTCCGGAATAATTCCATAATCTTCAAAAAAAGTCTCTTTATTATAACGAATATAATCTTTTTGTTTTAATAATTTCATATCCACATCATCACTAATTAATTGTAATAAGTCTTTATCACTAGAAACAATGGTACCAATCACTTCATCATCTTCATCACAATAAGCAGCAAATGTACCTATAATATCATCTGCTTCATAATTATCTATTTCATAATAAGTATATCCCATTAATGTTACTAATTCTTTTGCAATAGGAAATTGTTGTTTTAATTCATCTGGAGTTTGAATTCTTCCACCCTTATAATCTTTATATTCCTCATGACGAAAAGTTTTTCCTTTATCAAATGCGACAATCATATATTCAGGTTTCTCTTCGGCAATAATTTTTGTTAACATATTATGGAAACCAAATAGTGCATTAGTAGGAAATCCCTTTGAATTTTTCATAAAATTACCATTATAGGCTGTTGCATAATAACTTCGAAATAGTAAGTTATTTCCATCTACTAAAATAATTTTTTTCATACTGTTTCACCATTTCAATTATATCATACTCTATTATAAATATAAAAAAAGAAACAAACGTTTCTTTTATTTTCTTATATTTTTTGTAGTACAAAATATTTACAATTATAAGCACAATAAGTATCTAAATATGTTTGTTTATATTCTATAGCATTTCTCTTATTGTATTTTGGATTCTGTGGATTACAAAACCCTTTCAAACGAAGTTTTCCATAAGACCAGTCTCCAATGACATAATCATAATCTAAAAAATATTCTGTAAATAAATGTTCTACAGCTTCTTTTTCATATCCATCTTTATAATTATCAATTAATTGGTATTTTTGTTCTAAAAATGTTTCTATTTTCATATTATCACATCCAAATTTATTATATCACGATTCTTTTTATTATGAAACCTGTCGAAATACAGTCTCTGAGTTTTTATGAATTCCGGAAAAATAAGTATCGGGAACAATTCCTTCAATTAATTTCACAATGAGTGGATAATTTCCTTCTACTTTAATAGATGATGTAGAAAAAGGTAATAATAACATTTGAGTAATTTCAACATGCATATTTACTTCTAATAACGCATTATTAATACCATAGTTTGTTATTTTTGTCTGTAAGTTACTTCTTATTTCTCCAATTAAACGAAACCGAACAGGAATTTTAGGACCAAGATTAGATAAAAATACATTTTTAAATGCTAGTCCTGTGGGAATATAAAAAACAACTCCTTTTTTGAGTGCTTTTTTATCTAATATCGCATCATCAAAAACATCTTGATAATATGTTAACTGATCTACTTTTCCCTGTTCTACTAACTTAAAATCTTGACTCACTTTCTTTGTAACCTCTCCTAGCAATTCATTGACAACGGCGCTATTTAAATCAACCGAAGTAATCGCTCCACTACTATCTTTATGAAGAACATATAAGTTATCGACATTCATATCAGCACGTACTTCTTTACTTAATGATTGATTTAGAATTAAATTAGATATTTTTTTCATTTCAGCTTTCGCATAGTTTTCTAAAAATGGAGATAAGACTCGGTTCATCATATAAAGGCTTAAAAATACGATAATTATTAATAAAAATATGATTAAAAGAATGAGATTTTTTTTACTTCTCTTTTTATTTTTATCAAAGATAATATATTTTTTTCGTAAATTCATTCTCCTTGCCATAATCTCACCTATTCTAATCTATTCCAGTGTATAAAAGATATGAATTTGTAAATAATAGAAAGGGTGATAAAAATGGATTTTAATATTAAAGTATCAACACAACCAATTGTTTGTTATGAAACGGATTCAATTGAAGATGTTGCGAAAAAAATGAGACAATATGAAATTGGCTTTTTACCTGTAGCAAATAAAGAAAAACAAATTGTTGGAGTTATCACTGATCGTGATATCGTTATTCGTGCACTTGCTAACAACGAAAAGAAAAACTGTCAAGTAAAAGATTATATGACAAAACATGTTTGTTCTATTGAGAAAAGTAAGAAAGTAAAAGATGCGATTCAGATGATGAAAAAAGAAAAAGTAATTCGCCTACTTGTCAGTGATCAAAAAAAGTTAGTTGGCATTGTATCTTTATTTGACTTAATGAAAGATGAAGAAGCAAAGACAATTTTTGAAACATTAAAAGATATGAAACGTAAAGAAACTATCATTCAAATAGATGCGAAGATTGATGATTTCTATTTATAAAAAATAATCCCATCGTTGTGGGATTATTTTACTTTGCGATATCGATATTGATATTTTGTTTTTAAAATGACATTAGAAGCATTACTCATTTCTTCTAGTGTTTTTCCTGTTTCTTGTTCAAATTCTGTGCGTTTCATATAATGATCTAGATGTAATACAGATGTAATACGATATTTAATACGATATCTAGAATTGACATTAATTCTCTCTTCACGATAAGAACGGTTTGAATCATCGATAGAAGATTCATCTTCATAAGAACTCCATGTTGTATATTCCATTGTATCATCATCACGATATGGGAAGTATTCAGTTGGTACGGAATCAAAACCACCATAATCTCTTTCAATACCATTATAATAACGATATAAATCATCTGTATAAGAATAAACTGGAACGACTTTACTTGTATCTTGTTTATATCCTTTTCCTGGACTTTCTGGATAGTATTTACCACTCTTCCAATAAACTTTTTTACCATCTACTTCTTTATACCAACGATATCCATCAGCTTCATCAATTACACGATAATCTTTTTCATCTGGATAGTTTGGAGACCAATCAGATGGTTTTGAAGTAATTCTAGAATATTCATCTTTATATGCATATCCTGGTACTGGTTCATTAGAATACTCAGAATAATTATTATTTGGATATTTATAGAATAACCATTGTTTATCACGATATGAATATGTATTTTTACGATCTTGTTCAATCGTAATTAATTTTCCTGGACTTGGAACTTCAGGTAAATAATCTTCATCTTTTGGTAAATAAATACCTAATTTCTTATCTTTTGTCTTCTTTACTTCACTTTCTTCTAACCAATCAGAATACTCTGTATAATAATCGGCAAAAGTATAATAATTAAACGTCGTTTTAACATTGACATAATCACCATCTTTTGGTTCTGTATCTGTCCATTCTCCATACTCTTTATAATGTTCATCAGTTGTACAGTAATTACAATTTGTTAAATCCGTTACTTTAATATATTTTCCTTTTACTTTTGTAATTGTAACAGTACCTTTACATACATCTTCTTTTATGGTGATATCATCGCGATTAATTTTTCCACTCTGTTGTATTTCATTCGCTGAAACAACTACTTTATCACCATTCATCTTTGGAAGTTTTCCTTCATCTTCTACAATTCTAAAAGCAGCATTAGCAAATAAACTTTCAATCGAAGTACATTTATCATTCTTACTCTTTTTATATAGAAAAACAATAATAAAAATGATAATCAAAACAACAAGTGCGATAATTGAAATTTTACGTGCTAACTGTACAGGATCTACTGGTTGTTTGACAATTGGTTGTCCTTGTGCATCTAAATAACCTTCTTGTTTCATTTTGACACCTCTCAACTATTAAAATAATAGCATATTTCTTAAAAAAAAGAAAGAAATTATAGGATATATCTATAATTTCTAAATATAAAGAAAATCATCTTTTTGATATTTTTGTTTCCATACTTTTTCTTCATTGTATTTTTCAATCGTCACAACACGATCTTCTTTTAAACTCTTAGGGACATCAATAATTCTTTGATTACGAGATCCCTTAAATTTTAAATTCAAGCTTTTTTGTGATAATTCAAATCGACCATCTACTAAAACATCTACTTGTTCTAATAATTGGTATATCGCAGGATTCACATGACGTAATTTCATTAATTGTTCGTATGTAAACCCTGTATAACACCAAATATTTAATCCTAATTTTTTCGCATATTTTGCAAGTTCATAACAAGCTTCTGGTTGAAAGAATGGATCTCCTCCTGACAAAGTAATTCCATCGTGATTTTCTAACGCACGCATCTGTTTCTTTACTTCATCAACAGAATATAAACTTCCACCTTCAAAATCCCATGTTTCTTGATTATGGCATCCTTTACAATGATGTTTACAGCCCTGTGTCCAGATTACTGCACGAATTCCAGGGCCATCGACAATACTATCTGTTTGTAACGGTGCTGCTAGTCTAATTTTTTGCATTTTTAAAGTTTAATGTATGTTTTACACGGTCTCTTTCTTCTGCTCTTTTTCCGTTGTTGAAACGATCTACAGTTCCTACTAAATATCCAGTAATACGACGGATTCTTTCAAAATGAACACCATCTTCTTCAGTTCTTCCACAACCTGGACATACATCGTTAATCACACCATTGAAACCACATACTGGGTCACGATCTACAGGGTGGTTAATTGCTCCATAACCTACTCCAGCTTCTTTCATAAGACGAACAACTTTTTCAAATGCTTCTACATTTTCTGTTGTATCTCCATCTAATTCAATATAAGTAATATGTCCTCCATTTGTAAGTTCATGGTATGGGGCTTCTAATTCAATTTTCTTTGCTGCTGAAATATTATAATATACTGGAACATGGAATGAATTTGTATAGTATTCACGATCTGTAACACCTTTAATCTTTCCATAAATTGCTTTATCAATATTAACAAATCTTCCAGATAAACCTTCTGCTGGAGTTGCAATCAATGAGAAGTTTAAATTATATTGTTTTGAATATTCATCAGCTTTCTTACGCATAAATCCGATAATTTCAAGTCCTAATTTTTGTGCTTCTTCACTTTCTCCATGATGTTTACCAATTAATGCTTTCAAACATTCAGCAAGTCCGATAAATCCAAATGTTAAAGTACCATGTTTTAATAATTTACGAATACGATCATTGGCTTTTAACTTATCTCCATCTGTCCATACTCCTTGTCCTAATAGGAATGGGAAGTTATAAACATGTTTTTTACATTGAATTTCAAAACGTTCTAATAATTGGTCTTTTACAAGTTCCATGTACTCTTCAAGTTCCTCGTAAAATCCTTTCATATCTGGTTTCTCATTCGTTACAATACCATGTTTAATTCCAATTCTTGGTAGATTAATAGAAGTGAATGATAAATTTCCACGTCCTGGTGTTACTTGATTATCAGGATCTGTTACATCTCCCATAACACGCGTACGACATCCCATATATCCTACTTCTGTACGGTAATTTCCTTCTTTATAGTATTGTAAATTAAATGGTGCATCGATAAATGAGAAGTTAGGGAATAATCTCTTTGCAGATACTTCACAAGATAAATGGAATAAATCATAGTTTGGATCTCCTGGATTATAGTTTACTCCCTCTTTTACTTTAAAAATTGAAATTGGGAAAATAGGAGTTTCTCCATGGCCTAATCCAGCATCTAAAGCAAGTAAATAATTTTTCATAACCATTCTTCCTTCTGGAGATGTATCTGTTCCAAAATTAATACTTGAGAATGGAACTTGCGCTCCAGCTCTAGAATGCATTGTATTTAAATTATGTATAAATGCTTCCATTGCTTGGTAAGTAATACGATCTGTTTTTTGAAGTGCTTTTTGATATCCTAAAGAAAGAATCTCGTGAACTTTTTCACTACCCTTTGAATATGCATCAAATTCATCGATATCTAATTCAATAGAATTTAATTTATTGATATCTTTTGCAATTCTTTCCATATTTACAAGAGGTTTTAAACCTTCTAAATCTAAATAGTCATTTACAATTTGTTTAAATTGTTTTCTAAATGTTTTTAATACACCAGGTGCTAAATAATAGTCAAATGCTGGAATTGCTTGTCCACCGTGTTGATCATTTTGATTCGCTTGAATAGCAATTGCTGCAAGTGCTGCATAAGACATAATATCATTTGGTTCTCTTAAATGACCATGTCCTGTTGAAAAACCACCCTTAAATAAATGATTTAAATCAATTTGACAACAAGTTGTTGTTCCCATTGCCATAAAGTCCATATCGTGAATATGAATAGCACCTGAATCATGAGCATCAGCAAATTTACGTTTCATTAAATATGCTTTTGTAAATTCTTTTGAAATTGTTGATCCATATTGAAGCATTGTTCCCATTGCTGTATCACCATCAACATTAGCGTTTTCTCTTTTCGCATTTTCTTCTGTTGCTGATTTTAATCCCAATCCTTCAATCGTTTTTAAAAACTTATGTAATCTCTTATTATCTGAAAATAATTCACGAGATTGATTTCTTTTTTCACGATATGCTTGAAATGACTCATAAACATCTTGATAATGTTTTTTCTTTAATTCATCTTCGATCATATCTTGAATTGTTTCAATTTTAATTTTATCTTCATCTTTATATTCTTTTTTAATACGCTCAATCACTGCATGATAAACTTTATTAACATCTTTTTCACTATAACCAACATCTTGTAATGTGGCATTTTCTTCTGATGGAATTAAACTATCAAATCCCTTTTTAATTGCCATCGCAATTTTTGTTCCATCAAAGTCAACTTTCTTTCCATTTCTTTTCACTACTTGTAATTCTAAAGTAGTATCTTCCATAATTCCTGTCATAACTCTTCCTCCTAGCTTAACTACTGCCATTATATCGATACAATTACAAAAAATCAAGCAAAAAGCGAACAAAAAATTAACTTTTTTTCAAGTCTTTTAAAAATGCTTTATTTTCAACAAAAATTAGCTTTACAAAAAAATGTAAATTTTCAAAAGTTTACTTTTTTCATTTTTTTCTTTTTGTTATTTTTACACGTTTATTTTAATTTTCCTTTTATTTTCAATAATTTATGTCGTTTTGACGCATTTTTAGCAAAAATAATTTTTTCGATTTTTTAACAATTTAATTTTTCATATTTTTTTAAAACTTAATTTTTTTCGATTTTATTTTCTTTATTTTTCACGTATTTTAAGCATTTTTCACGACTTTTTGTTCGCTTTTTGACATCCTCTACATTTTCTCATTTTTTTCCTCATTTTCCGTTTCTTTAGAAACTGTTGGAATGATAATTTTATTCTCGATTGGTACTTCAACCACATCATCTTTTAATGACTCAGGGCGATATTGTAATAAATTCTGTTTTTTCAACGCCTCATAAATAGAAGGAGCTCCAATAAAGCAGAATAAACTAACCCAGATACTATCTTTCGCATTCACATGATAAAATGAGATAGCAAACGGTACTCCAATTAAAAAGGAAAAAATTAAATTTAAAACCCATATTTGCCAACACCTTTTAATAAATGGCAATTTTTTAAACTTCTGTAATAATGCCATAATGACAATAGAGAGAATTAAACTAATCATCAGACAATTCACAAAATTACTTGGCAATACATTCTCTATACTTCCACATCCTTTTATCTTATCATATGAAATCAATATTTCTTTTTGTATTGAATCTGTCTAATTTAGAATATATTTTAATAGGAGTTGATTTTCCTTGAAAAAAGTAATTTGTTTGTGTTTTTGCTTATTGCTTGTCACCGGTTGTAATAAACAAGAAAATAAAGTGAAAACAATTGTACAAAAAAACAATCAAATGAAGATTGCGATTAACTATCCTATTACGAATGTAAAACGTTTAGATCAGAAAATACAAAAAGATGTCAAACAGAGATATCAAACTTTTTTAGAACAGCAAAAAGAATTTGTAACAATTGCTAAAGATGCTGAATTTAATATTGATTATACTTATGACATCATTGACGATAGATATATTATGGTAGTATTAAAAATCTTTTCTAACTCTAATTTATTATCCAATCCAATGAATGATTTAAATACCTATGTATATGATAAAAAAGAAAAAAAGTTTTTAACTTTATACGATGTCATCTCTCCGACTGAAAGAAAAAAAGTTACAACAATGATTTTAAAACAGTTAAAAGAACAATATCCCGATTGCTTATTAGTGGATCGTGCAAAAGAAATATTGAAGCAATTTTCGGAAATACATTTTACCTTTGATGAGGAACAATTTTATTTTTACTTTGAACCATATGAAATTACAGCAGGTTATTTCGATATGATTACCGTTTCAATTCCCATTGAAAAATTAGGTTTAACTATTGATATTAACGAAGGTAAAACAGAACCAGAATGGAAGAAAATAGAAGCTACAACAAAAATTATTGATCCTAACCAGAAAAGTGTTGCTCTTACTTTTGACGATGGTCCCAGTGTCTATACAGAGGAACTTTTAAATATATTAAAGAAATACGATGCCAGTGGAACTTTTTTTGTAATTGGTAATAAAGTAGAAATCTACAGTGATACAATGCGTCGCATGGTTCAAGAAGGAAATGAAATTGGAAATCATTCTTACAATCATAAATGGTTAACAAAAGTGAGTGACCAAGAATTTTTAAATCAAATCAATCAAACTCAACAAATTGTTAAAAAAGTAACCGGTTTTACTCCTCGTCTCATGCGTCCTACTTATGGTGCTGTCAATCAATCTTTGCGAAAACGTTCACAATTAAAAATCGTGATGTGGGATGTCGATACCAGAGATTGGGAAAGTCATAATATTAATCGTATTTTAAAGAAAACAGTACAAAATACCAAAAATGGCAGTATTATTTTAATGCATGATACCAAAAAACAAACCGTTACGATTTTAGAAAAATTATTAAAACAATTAAAAGAAGAAGGTTATCAATTTGTAACAGTCAGTGAATTGGATAAAATAAAGCAAATTAAAAAATATGAAGAATAGTAGCAACATTGATGAAATTAAACTTTTAAATATTCAAGAGGTTGCTTCTTTTTGTTATTTAATTACTACTGCAATTGCGATATATTTAACACAGTATCGAAAACATGTCATTCAAAATGAAGATACAACGCTTACTCCAGAAGAAGCGAGAAAGTTAAATATATTGAATCATTTCATGATTTTAATTTTAACAAGTGTCTTTCTCTATGTAAATCAAATTACATTACAAAATGCCCGTGAAAATCAAGAGGATACTACCTTATTAACTTTGCAGAATTTCGCGTCTATTCTAACTACAATTGGAGAAATTATCGTATTATATGTAGTACTTCAAGATTCTGCAAATAATGCTAGTAGCAATGAAAATCCAGAAATATAAAAAGTAGACTTACGCCTACTTTCTAAAATAAACTAAGTTGACTAGATTCATCCATATTATCTAGCATTCCCATCATTCTCATTTTATCAATTAAAGTCGCTGAAACTTTTCCTCTTTTTTGTAAATCTTCAATGCTTAAGAACGCATTTTTTTCTCGTTCTTCAACAATCTTTTCCGCAACTGTTAACCCTAATCCATCAATTGTACGGAATGGTGGAATCAATGTATGATCATCTTTAATCACAAAATTCTTTGACCCACTTTCCGTCACAGATAATGGTGCAAATTTGATGCCTCGAGCAGTAGCTTCTAAAGCAATTTTTAAAGTTTCAATAATACTTACTTCTTTATTCGTTGCTTCTTTTCCTTTCGCTTCTAATTCAGCAATCTTACTTTTAATCGCATCATATCCTTTGATCATTGTTTCAATATCGAAATCGTCAACACGTACAGAGAAATAAGAGCAATAATACCAAAGTGGATGATGTACTTTAAAGTATGAAACTCGGAAAGCACTGATTACATATGCTGCAGCATGGGCTTTTGGGAACATGTACTTAATTTTACCACACGATTCAATAAACCATGATTCAATACCAGCCGCTTCCATTTCTTTTTTAAATTCTTGCCATTGTTCTGGTTGTTTACTTGCTTTTCCTTTACGAACAAATTCCATAATTTTAAATGCTTTTTTCGGTTCCATACCTTTGTACATCAAATATACCATGATATCGTCACGACATCCGATAACTTCTTTAAATGGAACAACATTGTTACGAATTAATTCTTGAGCATTACCTAACCATACATCGGTACCATGAGAAAGTCCAGAAATCTTAATCAATTCTGAAAATGTTGTCGGTTTGGTATCAACTAACATTTGAATGGTAAATTTCGTACCAAACTCTGGTATTCCTAACGTACCTGTTGGACAATTAATTTGTTCTGCAGTCACACCTAATGGTTCCGGTCCACAGAAAATAGCCATCGTTTCTTTATCATCTAGTGGTACTTTGGTAACATCCATACCAGATAAATCTTGTAACATACGTAAATGCGTTGGATCTACGTGTCCTAAAATATCTAGTTTTAATACATCTTGGTCGATGGCATGGTAGTCAAAGTGTGTTGTACGCCATAAACTCGTCGGATCATCTGCTGGATATTGGAATGGAGTAAAGTCAAATACATCCATATAACCTGGAATAACAACAATTCCTCCAGGATGTTGTCCAGTTGTTCTTTTTACCCCCGTACAACCTAGAGCAATACGTTCCACTTCCGCAGTACGCATATTAATTCCTTTATCTTCACAATATCCTTTTACATACCCAAATGCCGTCTTATCGGCAACTGTACCAATCGTACCAGCACGATAAACATTATCAACACCAAATAATACTTTCGTATATTCATGAGCTTTCCACTGATAATCCCCTGAGAAGTTCAAATCGATATCAGGTACTTTATCCGCATTAAATCCTAAGAATGTTGCAAAAGGCATATCCTGTCCTTCTTTATTCATCATGGTTCCACACTTTGGACACTCACGATTTGGTAAATCAAATCCACTTGAATACTTAGATCCTAATGTTTCCCCATTTTCCTCAAAAATACTATGTTTACAATTTGGACAAACATAATGAGCTGGAAGTGGATTAACTTCGGTAATTCCCATCATTGTAGCTACGAAACTACTTCCAACAGAACCACGGCTTCCAACTAAATATCCATCGTCATTAGAGTGTTTAACAAGCTTTTGGGCAATTAAATAAATAACGTCGAATCCCCCACCGATAATTCCTTTTAATTCCTGTTCAATACGATCAGCAATTAACTGTGGTAATGGATTCCCATAAATCTCATGGGCTTTTCCATAAACAAGTTCTTTTACTGTTTCCACTGAATTTTCAATCTTAGGAGAAAATGGAATACCACCCGTTTCAATGATTACTTCAATAATTTCTACCATATCAGCAATCTTATTTGGATTGGTAATCACAATCTCTTCCCTTAATTCATCCTCTAAAAAGTTAAAATCTTCTAACATTTCATCTGTTGTTCTAAAATGCTGTGAAGGTATCTCACGAATATTATTACGAGCAAGTGGATGTCTTCCCCCACCTGGTACTTTTTGATTGACAATTATTTCACGATATAACTTATCTTCACGATTTAAATGATGTACATCTCCGGTTGCTACAATCAACTTCCCAGCTTCTCTTGTCGTGTTGATAATTTTTTTAATATTATCAATTAATTCTTGTTTATTGGCAAAATCATTCATCTGTAGTAAATGATCATAACACTCTGGTGGTTGTACTTCTACATAATCGTAAAAATGAATCATATTACTTAACTCTTCTTCACTCTTACTACGGGCTTGTGTAAATATCTCACCTTCATAACATCCACTACCAATCAGTAATCCTTCTCTTAATCTTTGAATCTCACTTCTTAAAATACGTGGTGTCTTATATAAGTATTTCGTATTTGCCAAACTGATAATTTTAAATAAATTTTTTAATCCCGTTTTATTTTTACACAAAATATTAATATGATAAGGACGTCCATATTTATGAATCTCATCTTTCGATACTAACTTATCTAAATCCGTCATCTTTTCCAAATTACGATCTGATAACTTTCTCATCATCTTATGAAATACTAATGCAGTTCCTTCCGCATCATAATCTCCTCTATGGTGACTAGACTCATCCCATGGAACATTGTAACGTTTCACAAGAGCAGACAAACTATGTCTAGCAAAGGTGTTGTCTAAGGTACGAGATAATTCTAAGGTGTCGATGACTGGATTGTTGAAAGTACCTAAATTATATTTTTGATAAGCCATTTCTAGGAAAGATACGTCAAATTTCGCATTATGAGCAACCATTGGTAAATCTCCAAACCACTCTATAAATCGTTTTACAGCATTTTCTTCATTATCTTTATCTTGTAACATCTCATCTGTAATACTTGTTACATCGGTAATTTTCTGTGGTAATTTTCTACCTGGATTAATCAGTTCATCATATCTTTCGATAATTTCACCATTGTGTAATTTTACTGCTCCAATTTCGATAATCGAATCGCCACCACCGGCATTAAATCCAGTTGTTTCAAAGTCAAATACAACATAAGTATTATCTAATAAAACAGAGTCATTTGGACGAACAACAATATTGACTTCATCATCAATCATAGTAAGTTCTGTTCCATAAATCGCTTTAAATGGTTCTTCGCCCTCTTTTAAATTTTTATTAATATCACAGATTAGATGATAAACATCAGGAAATGCCTGAGCTCCATTATGATCCGTAATTGCGATTGCTTTATGTCCCCATTTACGAGCTGTTTTCACTAAATCTTTCGCATCTACCACACCATCCATTTGACTCATTTTAGTATGAGCATGTAGCTCTATTCTCTTCTTTGGTGCTTGATCCATTCTCTCTTCGATTTTCTTATCTAAAAGTAAAATATCACGTGCTGTAAATGTCAATTCTTTAGAATATTGATCATCTTTCGTATTTCCACGGAATAAATAAAATTTTCCGTTCTTTAATTTTGGTA
>USRP01000022.1 GCA_900557185.1 uncultured Mycoplasmatota bacterium | reverse complement strand
TCACCTCCCAAGATACAAAAAAAGCACGACACAAATCCGAAACAGAATTATTGCCATGCTTTTTTTAAGCCAGAGTGATTTAAGAGGTTACAAAAACAAACCATGCAAAAAATGAATGATTTTATGATACCATCTTTTAAAATCAATAATTGTTTGCTTATTGTTTCCATATAAATACCTCTTTCACTCCAAAAAATTATATTATCTATAAAATTACTACTTTAAAATAATCTTGTCAACACCTTTTTGACAAATTTTTCTATTTTTTAACAAGGCATAAAAAATACCAGTCCTAAGACTGATATTTTACTATTTTAATATAAACAATTTCCAGGAGTTCGTGGAAATGCACTGACATCTCTAATATTACTAATACCTGTCATATACATAATTAATCGCTCAAATCCCATTCCAAATCCAGAATGCATCGTTGTACCATACTTACGCAAATTCATATACCAAATATAATCCTCTTTATTCATTCCTAATTCTTCAATTCTTTTTTCCAATTTATCAAAGTCATCTTCTCTTTGACTCATTCCATATGTTTCTCCTATACCAGGCATTTCAAGATCTGCATTAGCAACAGTTCCATCATCCATTTGTTTCATATAAAAACATTTTTTTACATTTTGTGGCCAATATGTAATAAAGACAGGACATTTAAAGTATTCAGTAATATATCGCTCATGTTCTTTTGCCAAATCTTCCCCATATTCAGGTTTAAATTGAAAATTTACTTTCGCATTTTTTAAAATATCTATACATTCTTTATAAGTTGCTCTTACAAATTTACTATTAATAACAGTATTTAATTTATCAATTAATCCTTTTTCTACAAATTTATCGAAAAACTCAAACTCATCTGGACATTTCTCTAATGTATATTTTATTACAAATTTCATCATTTCTTCTGAAATATCCATAATTCCTTCTAAATCACAAAATGCCACCTCTGGTTCTATCTGCCAAAATTCTGCAATGTGTAAAGGTGTATGTGAAGGATCTGCTCTAAATGTTGGTCCAAATGTATAAATTTTACTAAATGCTTGAGCAAATGCTTCGCCTTCAAACTGTCCAGATACAGTTAATCCAACTGGCTTCCCAAAATATTCATCATCATTATTTACTTTTCCAGTTTTTGCAATTTCATCTAAGTTCTGTGTTGTAACTTGAAACATTTCTCCTGCACCCTCACAATCACTTGAAGTTAGAATTGGAGTATGTGCATAAATATAGCCTCTTTCTTGGAAAAATTGATGAATAGCCATTGACGCTACGCTACGTACTCTGAAAACAGCTTGAAACGTATTTGTTCTTAAACGTAAATAAGATTGTTCCCTTAAAAACTCCATTGAATGTCTTTTTGGTTGAATAGGATAATCTTCCGGACAGTCTCCATGTAATGCAATGTTACTAACTTTTAATTCATAATCTTGGCCTTGACCAGCAGACTCAATAAGTTCTCCTTCTACTTCAATGGCACTACATATATGAAATTTTTGAATTTCTTCAAAGTTTTTTAATTGATTATCATATACTAATTGTAATTGTTTAAAACAAGTTCCATCTGAAAATTGAATAAAACCAAAATCTTTTTGTTTTCTATGATTTCTAATCCATCCCTTTAGTTTTATACGTTTTCCTAGATAATCTTTTTCTTTTCCATATAGCTCATTTAAATAAATATAATCCATTTTGTATTTCATCTCCTTACTAAAATTAAAACAGTGTACTCCCAATAGGGACGAAACACTGTTTAATTCCGCGGTACCACCCAATTTATCTACAAAATAGATCACCTTATTAGATTTAACGCATCCATACGGATATATCTACTCTATTTTCGATATATCACTCCCAAGTGTTATTCAAATATATCTTACTGTCAAATTTCCACCATCATTGACTCTCTATTAGCAGTGTTAAATTTTACTTCTCTTGATCAACGCTTTATATAAGTGAATTATATCATACAATTTCATAATTGCAAACATTTGTCTAATCTTTACTAATGCAATAATCTTATTATTTCATATCAATTTTTATCTCTTCCATAATATGCCCAATATTTCCTTCTCCAGCATATTTCTTCATATCAAAGAAATTCTCATCAATAGAAACCCACTCTAATTGATTTACCTCTTCTACTAATTCCACATCTTTATTTAATTTTCCATAATATACTTCTAATTCTTTTTCCCATTTTACATAAGTAATATTCATAAAATGTGTTAATGTTACATCATCTTTTGAAATATTTGTTTCTTCATAAAGTTCTCGATAAGCCTCGTTCAATCCATCATTTTCTTTTTCAATCTTTCCACCTACTAAATTATACATTCCTTTATACGGATCTTTTGTTCGTTTACACATTAATGTTTGTGTCATGTTTGAATTAAAAATTACAATGACATTCATCTTTTTCATTTTATCACCTCACCTAAAATAAATCTTTCTCAAAAATATACTGTGCATGAGCTGTTTTCACATGTTGCTCAAACCATTGAATATATGATTCCTTTATTTCATCAACTTCAAAAAATATAAAGCCATATACTTCTGATTGCCATGAACTTTTTTCTTTTAAATGAAATTGATTTTCTTTTCTAACATCATCTACTGAAACAAAATCAAATACTTGTACCATCAAAGATGGTTGATAACCAAGTGACAAATAAATCGGACAAGCGCGAAAACGAGCACCTAAATCAAGATGTTTAATTCCTTTTTTGATACATCTCTTTTCAAATTCATTGATTAACTCTTTCGCATATCCTTTTCTTCTATAATCAGGATCTACTGCTAAAACACTCAATGTAATTTTTTTATGTTCCAAATCCATTCCTTTTCCAGTAAGTCCAGCAATAATCTTTCCATCTTCTTCCATATACATTAATAAATCAGGGTCCGTACAAAATTGTTTTTTCATTTCTTCATAACGATCCCCCATTGTAAAATAATGTTCATGATGGTTGTTCGCATCTTCGTAAAAAGTTCTGGCGAAAAATTGAAATAATGCTTTTAATTGTTCTTGATTTTGAATTATTTGAATAGAAACCATAACATATCTCCTCTTTTTCTAACAATATAGTATCATATATTACAAAAAAAATACCAGTCCTAAGACTGATATTAATCTTTTGGTTTAAAAATAATTGAGAAGAAAAACGAAAATACGATGGCAGCAATAATTCCTGATGAAGTAAGATCGAACATTCCCATGAGTAATCCAATGATACCAAAGTCTGCAGCTCTAGCAAGTGCTCCATGAATTAATAAATGTCCAAAGGATGTAATTGGTACTAAGGCTCCTCCTCCAACAAATAGAATAATCTTATCGTAAATACAGAATGTATCTAAGAATGCTCCAACAACTACAAAGATAGTCGTAACATGTCCTGATGTTAGTTTGGTATTATCTAATATGATTTGAGCAAGTAAACAAACAAATCCAGCAAATAAGAATGAATTCACATATAACATCATTTTACTACCTCCAAACTAATCGCATGAGCAATACTAGGAATGGATAATTTCTGATTAGTCATGGTTGGAGAAAACAATGCTCCAGTGGCAACAACTAATACATGTTTTAATTCTTTCTTCTTCATTTGTTCTAACACATAAGAAAAAGCTACCAATGGTGCACAAGCCGGACCACTTCCACCAGCAAACACTGGTTGATTATCTAAATCATAAATCATTGTACCAGCATCTTTATAATTTTTTAATTTCAAACGGTATTCTACTTCCATAAATTCTTTTAACATCTTTTCTCCATATATTCCTAAGTCTCCAGTTAATATTAAATCATAGTAACTGATATCTCGTTTAGTATTTTTTAAGTGTTTATAAATAGTATTAGCTGCAGCTGGAGTCATCACTGCTCCCATATTCATCGCATCTTTTTCACCCATATCTTCTACTGTTCCAATCGTTGCACTATCTATTTTAATCATAGATTTTTCTCTTGATAAATAAGCACAAGTACCACCTGTCACTGTAAATGTTGTTGTCTTTTTCTTCACTGCTCCATATTCTACAGGATAGCGAAATTGTTTCTCAGCAGCATTATTATGGGAAGATGTTGTTACTAAACAATTCTTTACTAATTTTGCTTCTACCATATTAGCTCCAATAATCATTCCTTCCATACTTGTTGCACATGCACTATAAATACCTAGGAAAGGAATTTTTAATCTACTTGCTGCATAGTTAGAAGCAACAATTTGATTTAATAGATCTCCACTGATATGAACATCAATATCAAATCTAGTTTTATTTAATTTACGAAGTACAATATCAATACTCTCTTCAATTAATTTAGATTCTGCTTGTTCCCATGTTTTTTTATGAAAGTAAAATTCATCATATGTTTTATCAAAATAACTACCAAGTGGTCCTTTTATCTCATAGGGACCAGCAATGGTACTTACTTCATTTAAATAGACATTTTTATATGTAAATGTTTCCATATTTTAACCTCCAAATAATATCAAACGAATAAACCCAAACACATAAGCACTAACAACACCAAATATAATAACTGTTCCTGCTAGTTTAAACATATTTGCTCCAACTCCAGTCACTAGTCCTTCTTTACGGTATTCTAATGCTGCACCCATCATCGAATGAGCAAATCCTGTAATTGGTATAATCAGTCCTGCCTGAGCCCAAGCAACCCATTTATCAAAAAAGCCAATAGCTGTAAATAATGTTGCTAGAAAGATTAAAGTAATAATCATAAATGGTGCTGCTTCTGTTGTTGGAATGTGAAATAAATAAGCATATAAGTCTAATAGAAATTGTCCTAAAACTCCCATAAGACCACCTATTAAAAATGCTTTTAACCCATGACTCGTGCGATCTTCTTTTGGTGTATACTTTGTTACAATATCTTTGTATTTATTCTTTTCCATATCTTCACCTCTATGTTTAATATGGAAAATTTTTGTAATCTCATACAAAAAAAATACAGATATCTGTATTTTTTAGTGCAACATATGGTTTAGTTTTTTTAAAATCTTCTGTTCTTTTCTAGAAATCTGTACCTGACTTATTCCCATTTGATGTGATAACTCAGTTTGTGTCATATCTTTATAATAACGATTACAAATGAGTTCTCTTTCTTCTTTTTCTAAATGTAACAGTGCTTCTTTTAAATCTAATAATTCTTCTATACTCTGTTTCTGTGGACTCGGAGTAACATCATATAAGTTCATTTCTTTACCATCTTCTACAATTGGCGTATCAGCACTCTGTAATGCATTTTTAGAATTCATAGCCTGAACGATTTCTAATTCACTTTTATTAAAATGAATAGCTAATTCTTCTACTGTAGCAAACCGTTCTGTCTGTTGATAAAACAGAAGTTGATAGCGATCAATTTTCAATGATAATTTATGAATATCACGACTAATTTTAATGCCTTTATTTTCTCTTACATATTTTCTAATTTCACCTAAAATATAAGGATAAGCATAAGTCGTAAATTTCGTTTCAAAACGAGCATCAAAGTTATGATATGCTTTTAATAATCCAGCGATTCCTACCTGATATAAATCTTCTTTTTCTTCATATGGATAACGATTACAAATTGAATAAATCAATCCCTGGTTTTCTAAAATCAATTGTTCCTCTGTCAGTACACATCCCTCCTTTATACGTGAATGATAGAAAGAGCCGTTAATTCATCACTTGTTTCATCCATATAGCGAAAGATTTGTTTCTGTTTTAATTGTTTCTTCATCTGTAAATCATGTAGTCCACATAGTAAAGTTCGTCCATGATACGCTTTTGCCAATTTTGAGTTTTCTTTCATCACGTCAATTCCCACATCATCAATTGTTTCTAATTCTGAAACATTAAAAACAACATTGGCAATTCCATATTCTTTTAGTGTATCACCTACTTCTCTTCTGACGATATCGACTGTATTTTTCGTTAATTCTCCAATGAAACGAACAAATAAGATTCCCTTTCTAAATTCCATATTAATCTCTAACATATCATTCACCTCGGTAACACTTTAACACAAAATAAATCAAAAAAGTGGCTTTCGACAAAACTAGAATAAATTATCAATCAACATTTTTTGCGAAAAAAAAGAAGGATTAGTCTTCTATGATTTCTTCAAACTGATATCCTTCTTTTCCAAAGTGTCCATAATAAGATAATGATTCAAAAATTGGTTGTCTTAATTGTAATGTTTCTATCATACTTGCTGGTCTAAAATCAAAGTGTTCTATAACCCATGCTTCTATTTCCGAAACAGGAATTGTCTCTGTTCCATAAGTTTCAATCATAAGACTCGTTGGTTCTGATACGCCAATCGCATAACTAATTCCTACTTCACATCTACTCGCATATCCTTTGGCTACAATATTCTTAGCCACATATCTAGCAAAATATGCCCCAGTACGATCTACTTTCGAAGCATCTTTTCCACTAAATGATCCTCCTCCATGATGAGCAAAAGAACCATATGTATCAGCAATAATCTTACGACCAGTTAAACCAGTATCGCCAACTGGACCACCAATCACAAATCGACCTGTTGGATTGATATGATAAGTTGTATCCTCTGTGATATATTCTTTTGGAATTACCACATCGATAATCTTTTCTTTCACATCTTTTCTTAACACATCGATATCAATTTCATCATGTTGTAAAGAGATAACGACATCTGTCACAGCTACTGGTTTTTCATCTTCATAAAGTACTGTTACTTGCATCTTTCCGTCTGGTCTTAAGTAAGAAATCAAATTCTTTTCTTTTACTTCATCTGTACGAAGTGCTAGATTACGGGCTAACACATATGGAAGAGGCATAAATTCTTTCGTTTCATTAGTCGCATAACCAAACATCATTCCTTGGTCCCCTGCTCCCATATCATCTTTTACAACTCCCATTTGAATATCTTTCGATTGTTCATTGACATTCATTTCTACTTCTACTTCATCATAAGTAAAACCATATTCAGGATTATTATATCCAATTTGACGGATAATCTCTCTTGCAATTTTTTCCATATCACAAGTATAACTACTAGATACTTCTCCTAAAATAAATACTTTCTTATAGCTAATCGCAACTTCTACAGCCACTTTCGCATTTTCATCATGTTTTAGATAATCATCTAAAATCGCATCTGCAATATGATCACATATCTTATCCGGATGCCCTTTCAATACCATTTCTGAAGTTCTTAATTTCTTCATATTCTAACCTCCTAACAAAAAAGCAACCGGAAAACCGATTGCTTCTTTATTATCTCTCGGTTCCCCGTAGGATTTAGCACCAACACCATATGGTAGGTTGCTGGGTTTCATCGGGCCTATTCCCTCCACCTCTCTTGATAATATATTCGCTCTACTTCCATTATATCTTATTTTTTAAAAGTTGCAACTACTTTTTTAGAATATGTTATAATAAAAGAGGTGATTGACATGTACATCAAAGGTTTTAAAACATTTCTAAAAGGGATGAAAACACTAGAAGGAAATCTTACCCTACAAGTAGGAAATACATATCATATCGATGAACCTATTCAATTTGAGAAAAATGGTTTTCATTTCTGTAAACGTCTCGAAGATACCCTTCATTATTTCACAAACTATCATACAGACATCGACATATGTGCAGTAACTGGTTTTGGTAATGTATTAGAAACAAGTCATGAATATTATGGATATTATGATATTTATATTGCCAGTGACTTAAAAATTGAAAAAATATTGACTAGAAAAGAAATATTAGATATGTATAAAGAATTAATTGAACACTCTGTTTGTTCTGATCAAAGAATTGCTCGTTTTTTAACTTACTATCCCAATTTAACAGAAGAAGACTATCACTATTTAGGAATCACTCCCAAACAATATAAATTAAGATATTATTAAAAAGGTTCACAAAATATGAACCTTTTTTAGTACCAAGGATTCTCTAATGAAATGAATTTTAATGTATTCTCATTTCCACGAATCACTACTTCATAATCTTCTAATTGTCTATAATCATGTAATTGATTTTGTCTTAAGTCATCTATTAACATCTGATAATGAAATTTAAAATCACTACGTTTCTCATCTTCTAATTCAATTGCAATTTGATGCGTTCCATTTTCATTTTCTCTTTCTAACCATGGTGTTTGATAAATATCTTCATAGTAAATCACATCTACTTTAATTTGATGATCAGGCATCGTATTATCAATCTGTGTCTGATATTTCATATTATCATCATACGCAACCAATGTATTAGAATCTACTGTTAAGTTTTCTGTATAAGTCTTCTGATGATATCCACTTGGTACATCTTTTATATAATCGAAATTCATCACTAAGTCAATCGTTAAGAAAGTTCCAATCACTAAGAATACAAGACCAATAATAATCCCATAAAAGTGTGGTTTCTTCTCTGTAAAAATCATACGATAAATAATACTAGAAATTTCTGATAACAAACAGATACTACCAGCACATAAGAATAATGGTCCAATAAAGAAAATTCCTTTTATTAAAGCAGCAATTAAAAATACAAGACAAATACCAATTCCAAACTCCATCATCCAAATAGGAAGTAGGATAAAGAAAATAACTGCTATTTTCATAATTGTAATAATAAGAGTACTTAATGCGTCATGTTCATTACGCTTTACTATTTTTTCTTTTTTTTCAATCTCTTTTTCTTTCATATTTCCTTTTTTGTCTATCTCTTTCTTCTCTTCTTTTTTTTTATTTGGTATTACATATTGTTTAAACATTGCAATAAAAATAAATCCACAAAAGATTAAGAATAAAATACCAAGTACAAATTCAAATAAGAAAATTAATATATTAGAAAGTGGTGATACAAACATTCTAAGTAAACTTTCCACTAATTCTTTAATGATTGTCATTGGTATTGTTGCAACCACACATAGAAGAAGTGCGGCAATGGCTTTAAATAGTAATTCAAATACAAATTCTACCGTAAACTCCTGATCATTTTCACGTACTTGATCCATTACTTTTTTCGTTGCTTTACTCGCCTTCTCTGCTCCCTTTTTAATAAAATCATCAAAGTCTTCCCCTAATTTTTTAGCAGATGCTTCAAATTCATCTTTATGCGCTTCTTTATAATTAGGATTAATTTTATATGCACTTAATATTTCTTTCACTAAATCATCTAATGAGCCAAAATCTTCAATGGCTTCTTTTTCCGTTTTCCCATGTTTTACTTTTTCATCGATAATATCACGATATTCATTTACAATATCCTGTATTTCTGAATCATCTAATACTGATAATTTCTTTTCTAACTCACTTAAAAACTTCTTCTTTGTCATAGCTAATTGTCACACTCCTCTATAAATTGATTCACACTACTTGCGAAATCTTGCCAACTAATCAGTAATTCATTCATTCTCTCTTCTCCTAGTACAGTTAATTTATAATACTTTCTAGATGGTCCTTCATTCGACTCTACCAAATATGTTTCAAAGTATTTCTCATTGGTCAGTCTTTTTAACAGTGGATAAATTGTTCCATCGTTAATATCGATTACTTTGGATACTTCTGCCATCAACTCATAACCATACATATCTTTTTTATGAACAGATAATAATACAATGAGTTCTAACACTCCTTTCTTAAACTGAATATTCATACGTCACCTCACTATCAGTGTATATCTACTATCTGTTATTGTCAAGTACTAAATAAAAAAATATAATAAAAAGAAGAATAGAAATTTCTATTCTTCAATGATATCTTATAACCGGACAGTTTTTGAAATGATATTAAAATGACCCAGATGTTATCCTGAGTCATTTCACTCTTCAACTTGATATAAACAACCTTTTTTGCTATTCTTATTATAATCACAAAATAGAATAGAGGTTGTTTATGTTTAAAGTATATAATACTCAAAATGATATTGCAAGTAGTTTGCAAAATTTTTTATTAAATGTTGATCCGAATATTAGAAAAACTCAACTTAATATTATCCCTTTTATTTCTTTAGGTATGATTTTATCTGAATCTTCTGTCGCTAGTGATATCGCCAAATCTTTGAAAGATGAATTCTCTCTCGTTCAACATGATTCTGTAATTCGTAGAATTAAAAGATTATTTAAAAATAAATTCTTTGATCCTTATCATTTCTATGACTTAGTGATTCGCTATGTTATTTCTAACTATAAACCGAAACATAATGACCGTCGTATTCATATTTCTTTTGATCATATGTTTTCTCACGACAATTATACTGTCTTTATGATCTCTATGAGAATCGGTAAACAAGGCATTCCTTTATGGTTTCGTTGTTTTAATAATAAATATCATTCCGAGGCTTTCAACGAATCTCTCTTAAAAGAAGGTATCTCTTATGTCTCTTCCTTATTTGATCCTTCTTTCCATCTCATTTTTCTTGCCGATCGTTGGTTTAATTCCACTTCTCTTTTACAGCATATTGATTCTTTAGGGCATATTTATTGTATTAGATTAAAAAGAAATATAAAAGTTTTAGTTTATGACAAAAAGGAACGACACAAAGTCTGGAAATTTTTAAATGATATCATTCCTTATAAATATCATTCCACTTCTTTTCATGACATCATCCTTACTGATTATCTATTTAAAACCAATATTGTCATCAGTAAATCTGATGGAGTATCTGACCCTTGGATCATTGTTACAAATGGTTCTACTAAAAGAGCTATCAAAGATTATGGTTACCGTTTTGGTTCTATCGAATCTCTTTTTAAAAATCAAAAATCTAATGGTTTTTACATTGAATCTGTTATTAAAGCTGATTTAGACTATTTTACTTCTATGTATACTCTTGTTTGTTTTTCTACTCTCTTTTTAACCATATTAGGAACTGATTATTCTAAAAACAAACGTTGTTACAAAAATATTAAAATTACTACTCATAAATATTTTATTAAAAATGGTACCAGAGTTAAGAAAAGAGTTATGTCTTTATTTAATACTGGTCTTACTTTATTTCATCTTGCCTTTCAATCCTCCCGTTATATTAGAATTCCTTTTTCTTTTACTCTTTATGACATTTAAACTATTTTTAACTTCATAATGGTTTAAATCTTTTTTGTCGTGTTCATATTTCCAAAAAAAGTACAGTTTTTTCCTTTTTACTGTACTTTTTTTCTTTCATTTCCCAATCATACATCACTGGTCGTATCACAATGTATATTTTTTTCTTCTTTTTCAATATAATTCTAAAAACTGTCCGTTATTCAGCAATGATATATGGATCGGTTTCTGTACCTGTTCCACCTGATAATTTAATGGATGATTTTAGGAAGACTACTGGCCGAACATAAGTTGTTTCTGAATCTTCAACTATATTAGTAGTAGCATGCTTTTCCCCTTCGTAAGAAGAAATTACATATACATTTGATCTGGCAATACCATCTACAAAAACAAATGGTGTTAATGTCCAATACTGTGTGTTTTCCAAACTATCAATTAAATAATTAGATGTACAAGAATTAGGTACTCTATAGTCATATGTAGTATGTTCACATGAAGGTGAAATACTTGCACGTAAATAATCAGTTAAATTAATTAAGCCAACATTTCCTGCCCACTTATAATCAGCCTCTGAATATATTTCAAATAAAAGATCTCCAGAATATTCATCTTCATTCAACACAATACCACCAATCTTAAAATCATGTAATTGTATTTGTGATTTTGATATTTCACTTAAAGTATCATAATATTCATGATTCAAATACTGAGCAATTTCTGAATCTTCAGTCACTGTACCTCGATCATAACTACCAAGTATAAAATCTCCATTTACTTTTCCAAAGGGACTACATCCAGATAAAACATCACTACAAAAAGTATTGTTTTCAGGAGTTCGATATCCTATACTGTCATATGCCATTTTTCCAATCATTTCATCTCTAATTATCTTATATGTTCCATCGATTTCTTTGGCCATGATTCTCCATAACTCATTATTAAATAGAATATAGTTATTTGGTTCACTTCCTCGATAAATATATCTTCCATCTTCATATTGGTCTTCGTATAATCCATCGCCACTGGAAACTACATTATCCGTAATATCAATTACTTGGTCTTTTTTAGATAGACTCATATTAATATTTAGGGTTTGTTGTAAATAACCATACCCTACTCCCATAATAGAAAACACACAAACACAAGCAACAAGTACATATGTCGAATAATTACGCTTTCTCTTTATTTTTCTCATAATTCCACCTAGTTTCTACTATCTCAATTATATCAAATTTTAAAATGAAAGAAAAGACTATAAAAAACACTATCATTCTATATAGTGTTTTCCTCAAACATTCATTACTAAGCAGTTTTCTTATTGGGAAAAATTCTTCTTATGATCGATGTGAAAAAATTGTTACCAAATACATTGGAAGTTAATTTTCCTTGATATGCGAAGAAGAAATAAACAATTCCTCCTATAATTGTATAGAGTGCAGTAATTAAGATAGCTTGGAATCTTCCTTGTACCATAACTGGAATGAATAATTGTAAAATACATAATACAGCTACCATGCATCCAGTTGTTAAAAGTGTTTTAACAAAGACACGTACTGTTTCAAAATAATGTACATGATAATATTGTTTTAACTTAATTAGTAAGAATAATGCAACACAAGATTGTGTTAAGAATGTTGTTGCAATTGGTGCATAGTATGCTGGAATTCCTAATGAATAGAATATGTGCATCATTGGAATATTTAATAAAAACTTAGCTAAGAAGCTTCCAAATAGTGTTCCCATAGCTAGTTTTGGATGTGAAAGAGATTGAACGACGTTGATTAAAACAGTTGAGAATGAGAAACTAATTGTTTGGAAAATATATAATTGGAAAATATGAATACTAAGAGCATCATAACCATAGAATATTGTCCAAATTGGAGTTGCTAGAAAACTCATGCCAACTGCCATTGGTACTGTTGTAAATAACAATGCTTTCAATGCTTGATTAATTTTATGAGAAATATCTTGATAGTCTTTTTTGGCTTTACTTGCTGCTAAATTAGGAATTAAACTAGTAGACATACCAAGTGCAACAGAAGCAATAATCATATTTAATTTTGTGGCCCAAGTAGCAATTACACCAATTGATGTTTCAGTTACATGAGCATTATATCCTAAATCAGTCATGGTATTTACAACTGTCATAGTGTCTACCATTCCATATGCAGAATTTAATACATCAATAATGACAAACGGTAAAGCATAAAAAATTACTTTTTTTAATATATCTTTATTTGTAATTTTCTTTTCTGCTTCTAATGGTGCTTCATCACGATGTAATTTTTTTCTATTTTTATGAATTCGTTGTAATAAGTAGAAATAAGCAACTAAAGCTCCTACTGTTGCTCCAAATACTGCTACTCCAACTGCACTTTCTAATGATAAATGAAATACATCTAACATGAGATAACTACCGATTAGAATGACTGCAACACGTCCAATTTGTTCAATGACATTTGCCATACTTGGTTCTAACATAAACTTTTGTCCTTGTAAGTATCCTTGGGTAACACTTTCAATTGGAACAATTAAAAGTGCTGTTGCAACAATACGAATGACTAGTGTAACTCCTTGTACGGTATTTCCTCCTTGAATATCACCAAGTATAATCTTAGCAATAACAGGAGCAAAGACCATCAATACCAAACAAAAGAAAACGCCTAATCCAATTAATACTAACGAAGCAATTTTATAAGCTCTTTCTTTGGTATAGTGATATCCTAAAGCATTGTATTCACTGACTACTTTACTGATAGCAACAGGAATACCACTATTTGATAAACTTAAAAAGATAGCGTATATAGAATATGCATAACTATATAATGCTCCCCCTTGAGTTCCGATAATCGCATAAAATGGAATCACATACAAAAGTCCAATGGCTTTTGTAATGACAATGCCTAGTGTAGAGATTACCGCACCACCTAAAAATGAATTCTTCTTCATAACTCACAACCTTTACTATTGATAAAGTATTAATACAGAAAAGCAATAAATTTGATCCTCTCCCGACACTGCCACTGCCACTTGAAATTTCATATCTAATACTTCTCCTTTTAGTTCACTCAAAAATTGATTGACAGATGCTTCCAAATCTTTTTCATGTCCTTCATCAATTACTTTTACTTTCATATTATCACCAATTTTAGAATATCAAAATCAACCTACTAAATTTGTCATATTTTTTTCTCATAATAAACAGTCTTTGTTTTATGATTTTTATCTTGATAGTTTAAATAAAGACGGAATGTATCATGATATTCTTTAGGATTTTTTGATGTTTTTAAATAACCTACTAGAACAATTCCCTTGACGATATTTTTCTCTTGATCGACTTGGTTAGGAATCATATTTAGACTTTCATCAAAAATACCAATACTTGGATAACTATTCTCTGTTTCTTTTAGAGAAATAAATACTGCTTTTACTTGATACATTTCTTCTTTCGGTTCATCTAATGTCACAGTATACATGAGTTCCCCACCGTTTGATTTTTCTATGCTTACTTCTAAATGACATGGTAACTCTGTATTTTGAAAAGATTGAGATTTTAATTTTTCGACGATATTTTGATATGTTTGTACTTCTTTGGAAATCTTCTCCTCTTTTCCACACCCCGTCAATAAAACACATAAAATAATCAAGAAGGATATATATTTCATACTTTCACCTTCTGTCTTTCTCCATTATAACATTTCATAGGAAAAAAGAAACATAGTTTCTTTAATACTTCACAGAACGATTCTTAAATGTTACACCAATTGCTGGGAAATTACATACACTACGTGGATTAATACTACGGTCAATTAATGTATCCCAACTAGAGTAATCTGTTGCGTATAATCCAGTAGAAACAGTGAAGTGAAGATGTGGTCCTGTAGAACAACTATCATATGATTCACTATTAGGATCTCCACCCATTGTACCGATTTGTGTATTTTGTGTTACTCTTTGTCCTTTTGATACTGAAATTGTTCTTAAATGTGCATACATTGCTGTATAAGTCTTACCGTTAACATTGTGATGTACCAATACCATATTTCCTCCACATGGTTGTTTGACACGAATTGCTGCAACAATTCCTACTGCACTAGAATAAACTGGTACATTCGTAGTTGGAGAAGTAGACATATCAATTCCTTCATGGAAGGTACCCCAACGGCTTCCCCATTCACTTGTTACATGTCCAACTACCATTGGTCTTAAAAAAGAAGTTCCAGGTGGTAACATATTACGCCCACATACATCGATATCATCATCATCTTTACATCCTAAATCACGATACATTTGCACAATCTCTTTTTGTAATTTAATATCTTCTGCTAAAGTAATAGAAGTAGATGTCAAACTAGACATTTTCTCTCCTAGCTTTGCAAGTTCCGCATTCAATTTTTCTTTTTGATCTTTTAACACAACTTGTTGATTTTTTAATTCTTTTTGTTTTTCACGATTATCTACAATCATCTGATTATAATCAGTAACAAGTGTATCATTATATTTAGCAAGTTGTTCAGAAATTGCCATACGATAAATAAAGTCAGTAAAATCTTTGGCTCCAAAAGCATATTCTAAGTAAGCATTCTCACCATTTGATATTTGTAAAAAGTTCATTAACTTTTTAATTTCTGAATCTTTATTTTTAATTTCTTTATCTAATTTATCAATTTCAATCGATAAGTTTTCTACTTCTTCTTTGGCTTTTGTAATTGTCTCATTAATTTGATTAATATTATTATTTGTCTGATTAATCTGATCTTGTGTCATTGCTTTATCTTGTTGATTTTGACTGTTTTGTGCTTCTAATGCATTTAATTCATTCATTAAATCACGTACTGTTTTCGCTTCTCCAGAAATTGGAAAGGAAAATGTAACAAAACATAAAAGTAAGATACAACAAAGTATTTTTTTCTTCACACTAATCCCTCATTTCTTTTCTAAGTATTTGATAATCTGGACAGTATTTACTCACGACTTCCCAAAATGCTTTTGAATGATCAAAATGAACTAAATGTGATAATTCATGGATGATGACATAATCTAGATATTTTGTATCATATTCTAACAATCTCGTATTTAAAGTAATACTATCATCACGACGATTACAAACACCCCATCTTGTTTTCATTTTACGAAATTTTAATTTTGGTTTATGAATTGGTTCTTCAAATTGTTGATACCAATAATCATAATGTTTAGTAAATAATTCCTTCATCTGCTTTTTTAAAAAACTCTGTAGTTTTTTTTCTGATGGAATCATGATGGTATGATTATATATTTCTACTTCCCGATTTGTAGGCATCACATAGATTTCATATTCTTGTCCCAAATAATAAAACTTTTTTTCTCGTTCTTGTTCCTTTCTTTTCTTTTCTATCATTTTATAAATTGCATCTTCATTTTCTTTTAATAATTTAATAATGGCTTTTCCTGTTACGAAATAAGATGTTGTGACATAAATTTCGAAGTTTTGATTGACACGTATATATGTGTTTTTATTTTTTTTCTTTTCAATCACGACAGGATAAGTAGTTCCATGTATTTTTACTTCTAAATTCATCATAAATATATTGTAACACAAAACAAAAAAAAGTACTATTCCTGTATTTAAAAATAGTACTTTTATGATTAAATTGATTTAAATTTATTTTTCCTCATCGAAAGAATGAAATAAAAAGCATCTCGAAAGATGCTTCTTTTTTATTTTACAATTAAGAATAGAACTGTAATTGCAATAATTGTAATTACTAATAATCCTAAAAGTATTTTCCAAATGTTTTTGAACCATTCTTTGTATGAAACTTTTAAGTAAGATAGACCAGCAATTAAAATCATACTTGTTGGTACAATCATCATAACAAGTCCATGCATTGATTGGAAAATAAGCCCAAATAATGGATAAAGTGCAGAATTTGTATATTTTGAAATCATTGTATCAGCTAATGAGTTTACTAAGTATGGCATATCATTATAGAAAAGTCCTCCTAATGCAGCTACAACAGATGTTGTAATCGCATTGAATCCTTTTGTAATATTTAATAGCCAATCACTCATTGTAAAGAAGATATTTCCACCTGTAGAAGATGAAGCAATCACTGCCATAACGATATTAGCAAGTGCTGCATAGAATGCTGTTGGAAGCATTTCTTTCATACCTTCAATAAATGCATCTAAAATTTCTTTGAATTTTAAGTTATAAATCCATCCAATTAAGAATGCAGCAAGAATTAAAATTGTTGCAAGTTCTGATACTGTGAAGTATCCAATTGGATTTACATAACCAAGAATATTTTGAACAATTGGATATCCATTTACTTCAACACCCATCATAGATTCATATGATTTTTCGAAGATGTCGATGTTAAATGCATATCTCCAATTATACATTCCAACTAATACAAGAATAAACATAATTGCCATAATAACAATCATTGGTACTGCGCTCTTCTTTTTCTTTGTTTCAGTTTCCTTATAAAGAGGCACTACTAATACATCATCTTTCACTGCTTCATTCATTGTATTCTTTTTCGTGTTTTTCTTCTTAGTTGTTGTTTTCTTTGTAGCAGCTTTCTTCGTTGTTTTTGCTGTTTTTGCACTCTTCTTAGTTTCTGCTTTTGTTGTTTTCTTTGTTTCTTTTGTAACTTTCTTAGTTGTTACTTCAGAAGCTTTTGTATCTGCTTTTACAGCTACTGCTTCTACTTTTGCACTCTTACGAATCATGTAGTTATAGAAAATTACTAAAATTGCTAAGAAAGCAACTTTTACTAAGATAGCATTATTTACATCTAAGCTAAAATAGTAATTAATATAACCACATACATTAAATCCATAAGTACTTCCAATCATACCAACTAGAAGTGCACCTACTGTAGAAAGCATAGCAGTTACTTTTGAGAATCCTAACTTTAAGATAATTGCAGCCATAAATGGTACTAAAATAAATAGTGCGATATTAAGACCAGTTAAACTAGCTAGTACTGCAAATACTAAGATAGAAATTGTAAGAAACTTCTTTTCCTTTCCTTCATATTTTTTCTTTACATCGTCAACTACTTTTGTATAAACACCTGTTTTGTTTAATACACCATATAGTCCACCGATTAGTAAGAAAACGATTCCATACATACCATAGTTAATGATTGTATTCATTGGTGCTGAGAACCATTCAAAAAATCCAATTGGCTCTGTTGTTGCTTTTGTAAAAGTTCCTCCAGAGAATGTTCCAGTAGGAAGAATGAATGATAGTACAATCAATACAAAAAAACAAATTCCTAAGGCTTTTAATAAACTATACTTTTTCATATTCTACCTCCATCAACATTATAGCAAATTTCCCTATGTTTTACATAGAAAAAATGGAAAAAAAGTAAGTTTTTTCACA
>USRP01000021.1 GCA_900557185.1 uncultured Mycoplasmatota bacterium | reverse complement strand
GTTTATATGGCAAAATATGAAAAGGGAAAAGTTGTTAAGGGGACAGTAACTTGTATTGAGCCATATGGGGCTTTTGTTTCATTTGATGAGTTTTATACTGGTTTGATTCATATTTCTGAAATTTCAAGGGGGTTTGTTAGAAATATTACTGATTTTGTAAATGTTGGAGATCATATATATGTTGAAATATTAGAGGTTGATGAGGAAGAGGCTCATTTGAAACTTGGTATTAAAAATATTAAATATCGTATTAATGGTAAGCCAAAAAGAAGAAAAATTGTGGAAACTGCTAGTGGTTTTAGTACTTTGGGTAGTAAATTACCAATATGGGTGGCAAAAAAAATAAAAAGTATTAAAAATACGGAAAATCCTATTGACAAATAGATATTTAAATGATATATTTAATTACGTCCAGTGAAATGGGCGATTAGCTCAGTTGGTTAGAGCACTTGCCTTACAAGCAAGGGGTCATAGGTTCGAGTCCTATATCGCCCACCATTTTTTTTGCCGGAATAGCTCAATTGGTAGAGCAACTGACTTGTAATCAGTAGGTTGTGGGTTCAAGTCCTATTTCCGGCACCATTATTTGGAGAGGTAGCGAAGTGGCTAAACGCGGCAGACTGTAAATCTGTTCCTTCGGGTTCGATGGTTCGAATCCATCTCCTCCCACCATTTTATATATCCGGCTAGATTGCCTCGTAGCCAAGCGGTAAGGCACCACACTTTGACTGTGGCATGCGCTAGTTCGAATCTAGCCGAGGCAGCCACTTATTTTTTATGTAATGTTCCGCTAGCTCAGTCGGTAGAGCATTTGACTTTTAATCAAAGGGTCTGGAGTTCGAATCTCCAGCGGGACACCATCTAGAATTTCAATGAACAGTTTTGTTCATTTTTCTTTTATCTATATACAAAGATAGGATATCATACCCTATCTTTTTTTGAATTATGTATAATTCATCTATGTGTCCTCCTAGGCTCTTTTATCGTATCAAAAAAAACACACCAAGTGGTGCGATTGAAATTTCAATTTAAGAAAAATAGGATATTACTATCCTATCTTTTTTGTAAGTTCAGCAATTTGTTTACGCAATTCTGAAATTTCATTTTCTAATTGTGCATAGTCTACTGAAGGTTTTTCTTCTACTTGTTTTGGTTCTTCATAAGCATCTAAATCAATTGGTTTTAACTCTTCTGACTTATGACTTTCTTCTTTATCGAATAAACTATTATAGATACCACGGATAAAACCTTGTGATTTTTCATGATTACCTTTAAATGGATCCATTGGTGTAAAAGTAGGATCTGATAATTCTTTAGATACAACAGGATTTGTCATTGTATCTTTTGTAATATCTGTTTTCATATTTTCTAAATTCATAATTGTTTGATCCTTTTGTGGTGTTTCTACAACATTTGGAGTTTCAAGTACTGGTTCTTCATTTTGTACTTCCTCTACTTGAGGCATCTCTTCTACTTCCATAAGTGGATCTGTTTCAGGTAAATCTGATAAAGTCATTTCTTCAAATTGATTGATATCTAATTTATCTTCAAACTCATCATGATTTGGAGTTTCTTCCGCAAATTCATCGAATTGAATCATTTTTGATGGTTCTAATTCTGGTAGTTCTAAAGCTTCTTCTTTTTCTTCTACTTCTTTTGTTGCATCAAAAGTATATTCATTTGGAAGGACTGGGTCAATATCATTTTCTAATTCTACCTCAATCTTTTCTTCAGGGATATTTTGAACGCGTAATAAATTAGTAGAACTCATAGGTAATTTAAATGGTTTTGTATACAATACATCTAAACCCTCTACTTCTTGAAAACTTTTATCTTCAATTGTATCTTGTGCTAATTTACTTTCACGTACAATTTGTTTAATCAATTCTTTAATTTTTCCCCACTCTTCATTGTTTAAAAGTTGTCCTTTTCCTGCTTCTACTTTTGTAACATATGAAATTTGATAAGCTTGATTATCTAATTCACCTAATGTATAGATAAAAAATTCTGTTCCTTGATCTTTAAAATAACGGATTGCGTCTACCACTGTATCCATTCCATTTAATTTTATATTTACCTTCCCCATTTTTATCCTCCTTTATTATATATAACATTATATAAAATTTTATTTGCTTTTTCAAGTAGTTAGCTATTTTTCTTTATCATTTTATAGTATAATATAACTTATTAAAAAGGAGGTGGCGAGTTATGTTAAAGAAAACAATCAATTCAACAACTTATTTTATTTCGGCAATTCTCTTTTTAATAGGCAGTTTTTTATGTGTTTTTCACACTGGTTTTACAGTGAATATACTTTTATATTTATTGTGCTTAGGAATATTATTAGATGCGGTTTTACAATGTATTCAAGTACTTACTAAAAAACAAAAAATAAATATGTTAGTACGTGCTTTTTTAGATATTGGTTTCGCCTTGTTTATTTATTGGCATCCCACCTTCTTTCAAGGTAGTTTATCAATTATTTTAGGACTTTATTTACTCGTTCATGCGATGATTGAAGCAATTAACTACGCTTTATACAAGAAGAATCATATCCGTGGTCGTCTTCTTGTCTTAGTTGCCTTTCTGACAAAATTCACATTAGCCTTGTTCTTGATGTTACACCCTACTGCCAAATATCCATATGTTATGTTAATTATCGGTATTTATTTTGGATTGTACGGTATTTCACAATTAAATAGTTTTATATCAGAAATAATTCCTGATCGTTTAAAAAATAAAGTTCGTATCTCACTTCCTATTTTAATTGCAGCTTTTATTCCTCGTAAACTAATTACATTAATCAATGAAATTTTAGAAAAAGAACCAGATGAAACGATGATTGAAGCAACGAAGAAGAATTCTAAAAAGGCAGATATTGAAGTGATTATTCATTTAGCCAATTCAGGCTCTGCTTCATTTGGACATATTGAAGTCTCTTTTGAGGGGAAAACATATTCCTACGGGAATTATGATATGCATTCTAGAAAATTATTCGATGCGATTGGAGACGGGGTCATTTGTATTGCTGATCGTGATACATATATTCAATATGCTCTACAAAATAAAAAAAGATATTTAGTAGTTTTTGGTATCGCACTTACTAAAAAAGAAAAAGAAATTGTGAAAAAGAGAATTCATAAATTAATTACAACTAATGTCGAAGATTACTACCCTGATTTACAATTGTCAGAAATGGGAAAATTTCCTAAAGGGGAATACCATGATATGTCTAGTGAAATATATAAATTAGCCAATGGTAAGTTTAAAAAAGTGACAAAAGGGAAATGGAAAAAATTCTTTGTTTTAAAAACAAACTGTACTGGTTTAGTGGAAAATATTTTAAATGGAGTTGGGTTACATATCTTAGAGTTTAATGGTTTATTAACTCCAGGAAGTTATTATGATTATTTAAACCGTGAATTTTTAAAGAAAAATGGAAAAGTAGTATATCGTAAAATCTATACCAATACTACTTCAAAGTAAGAAGTTCCTCTACAAAAATAGAGGGATTTTTCTTTGGAATTAATAAATATACGTAACTTTTCGTTCTCGTCAATGCGACATAAAAAAGTCTTCTTTCTTCTTCTAGATCAACTTCCATTTCTGTACTTGGAAAACCGTATTTACCTTGTCTTAAATTCAAAAAAATAACGACATCATATCCTAATCCTTTTGCTTTATGAATGGTTAACATATCAATCTTTATCTCTGATGGACATTTTCTTAACAGTTGATTGACTTGTTTCTCTTTTACAATCTCTAAATCAAATTGATATCTTGATAAGATTAAAACTTTTTTTGCTTGTTTTTCTTCAAAAATTAACTTTAAAATTTGTACTAAAGACCTAACATAAGAACGATTATCAGAATAATAATAACTTTGAATCGGCATTGTTAAATGCTTATCTGAATATAAAACTTTATGAATTTGATTCTGATTTCTCAATATTACTTGTTTCGCATATTCCAAAAGTTCTTGGCTATTACGATAAGTATGATTTAAAAAGATTTGATGACTATGTTCATAGTAATCTAGAAAATGGACAAAATAATATACATCGGAATCAGCAAATTGATATATACTTTGATAATCATCACCGACAACAATGATATGGCAGTTTGTTAACTGATGAAATTGATAAATAAATTCAAAACGTTCTTTAGAAATATCTTGAAATTCATCGATAAATAGATAAGAATAATCTTTTAGTATCGCATCTCCTTTTGTTAATAAATCGAATGCAGTTGATACCATATCAGAAAAGAATAAAATATGGTTATTTTGTTTATATTGTTCTAATTTTACCGTTAATGTGGAATGATCTGTATTTTGTAAATCGTGTAAAATAGAAGATTCTAACCAATTGGGAATATCTTCTTTTTTTATTTTCCAAAGAATGTGATAACAGTATTTCAACAGTCGTTTTTTCAGGTAATTTGTCGCCCTATACGACAATATTAGATCTTCATAGTAATTTCTATCATTCGTTCGTAACTCCTCTATAAAAGGCGCTATAATGCGTTTTACATCAGTCTCAATATGATAAGAAATATGATTTAACTTTAAAATATTTAAAGCAAACTTATGGAATGTCATCACCTCAATCTTTAAATTCATTTTTTTAAAATAATTCTGTATTTCAGAACAAGCATAATTGGTATAAGATAACACTACAATTTTATATGCTGGCACTTTCTTTACACAAACCAAATAATATACTTTACAACATATTGTAAATGTTTTACCACTACCTGCTCCAGCAATCACTTGTAAACATAAATGTTCATCAGTAATTACTTGATATTGTTCTTTATCAATTTTTATTTGAAATAAATCTTCTAATTTTTGTAACCATCTCATATTAATTATATACTGAGAAAATTTACTTTTACCTGCAAAAAAAAGATGGAAAATTCCATCATAATAATAACATTGCACTGACCATGTATATAGTAAATGCAAAGCAGAACACAATGATAACCATTAAGAATTGATTAATAAATCCACCGCGATTCATCCATGTATCATCAAATTCTGGCTCTTCTGTTGACTCACTTGTATAAAAATTACCAGTTCCAGGATGTGTTCCTAATTTCTTTGTTTTTCCTTTTTCACTAGAACCATTCTCTTCTGGTTTTAACTGTTCTAATTGTTCAAATTGTTGTAATAATTCTTTTTTATATGATTGTAATTCTAATAATGCTTTTTTTCTAGATTGTTCACGAAATTCAGGTGCTTGTTTCGTTTCATTCACTCGCATCACCTATCTTTTCCATCGTTTGATCATCCATCTCAACACGATTGATAGATTCAAATCTCTTGGTGATTTTATTCGTTGTTGTATGAATGTCTTTAATATCTCGACTTACAGTATCAATTGAACGAGAAAGCTTGTCCCAACGATCTTTATATCTTTTGAATTCTTCCGCTAATAAGTTTAATTCTTTATGGATAATAGAAGCATATTTATCTCTTTCAATATTCTGCATAATTACTTGAATTGTTGTTAGTGTACTAATCAATGTCGTTGGAGATGTAATCCATACTCTTTTCTTATATGCATATTCTATAATTTCTTCATGATAAGCATTTAATTCAGCAAAGATAGCTTCTGCCGGTAAGAAAAGAATTGCTTGATCACTTGTTACCCCAGGAATAATATACTTACTACTAATCGCATCAATATGTTTTTTCATATCCATACGGAATTGTTTTTCACTCTCATTACGTACAGCTACACTGTTATTTTTATCAACCATCATACGATAATGTTCTAATGGAAATTTAGAATCAATCGCAATCATTCCCAATGGTTCTGGAGCAAATAAAACACAATCGGCAATCGTACCATTTTCTAATGTATATTGTAACTGATATACTTTGTGATTATTTTCACCAAAGACACTTGACATAATATGTCTTAAGTTCACTTCTCCAAAAATACCTCTACTTTTCTTATCTGTTAAAATACTTTGTAACGATACAATATCTGTTGATAATGTATCAATCTTTTTCTGTGCCTCATCAATCTTAGATAAACGTTCTAATACAGATGTAAAAGTTTTATTCGTTCTTTCGAAATTCTCATCTAATCGTTCATTTACTTTATCATTAATTAATCTTAAACGATACTCCATCTTTTCTGATTGTTTATCAAAATCATCACTTAAATTTTTAGATAAAGAAGTTTGAAATGTATTCAGTTCTTTTACTACTTCTGTTTCTAATCTTCCTAATCTTTCTGTAATGTTTGCTTCATTAATATTTTTTACAATAGAAATAATTACTAATATAATTACAATTACTAATAATCCAATAATAATATAATCTATCATTTTCTCACCCCTATCCCATTATATATTTATTATAATACAATTTACGATGTAAGAAAACAGTTCCACGAAACAAAATAAAAATTAGACAGTTTTAAAACTATCTAATTTTTTAATATCCATTCTTCATACCCACCATTGACATGTATAAAATGATATCCCTGTCGTGATAATATTTGAATTGCTTTTAAGCTTTTAATCCCACGACTACAGTAAATATAATATACCTGGTCTTTTTTTAAATATCGCTCTGGATATACAATTAACTTTTCAAAAGGAATGTTAATTGCCGTAGGAATATGATTGCTGTTATAGCTTTCTATACTTCGAATATCAATTAGGGGTATTTGTCCTAAATGACTTGCTAATTCATTGATAGAAATACTTGAAATCATCATATCACCTTAATACATGATATGCGAGATATATTGAATTGTGACTATTCATCATCATCGTCACTAAAGAAATCATCAAAGAATTCATCTTCTGTAATTTCATGTTCAATTTCCTTCTTTGGCTCTTTCTCTGTGATTTGTATATCTTCTTTTGGCTCGAACATTGGTGTCTGTACAGGAGCTTCCAATACATGTTGTTCTACTTTTGGTTCCTCAATAATTGGAGTTTCCGGTAACTTACTATGTTCTTCTTTTCTCCTCAATTCTTCTTGTTCACGACGTATTCTTTCTGCTTGTTCCTTTTTGATACGTTCTTGTTCTTCTTGCTCTCTTTTTTGGATTGCTAATTTTTCTTCTTGTTCACGACGCATTCTTTCTTGTTCTTGTTTCATTCTCTCTTGTTGTTTTCTTTCTTCTTCCGCTTTTCTACGCATCTCTTCTTCGCGTCGCTTCTTTTCTTCGGCTTCTTTTTTACGTTTTTCCTCTTCTAGTTTTCTCTTTTCCTCTTCTTCTTTTTTCTTACGTTCTTCGTTTTCTTTTTGAATTCTTTTTAATTCAGCTTCTTGTTTTTTCTTCAATTCTTGACGTTTTCTTTCTTCTTCAGCATCCTTTTTGCGTTGTTCTTCTTCTAAGCGTTTCATTTTCTCTTGTTCTTTGCTTTGTCTTTCGTGTTCTTCTTTTTTCTTCTTTTCGATTGCTAAACGTTCTTGTCGTTCTTCTTCTTCTAAGGCTGCAATTTTCTCATCAATACGACGTACCATTTCCTGAATATCTACACCACTCATCTTATTTGGAGCAGATGATGGCATAGGTTTTGGAGCCGGTGATGAGTGTGGTGTAGAACTAGAAGATGGAGAAGGAGCAAATGGGTTTCCTCCACCAAATGGATTTCCACCTCCGAATGGATTGGAACCACCAAACGGATTTGCTCCACCAAATGGACTACTACCACCAAATGGGTTTGCAGAAGCTCCCATTTGTTCCATTTTTTCTTTACGAATCGCATCTACCTTTCCTTTTAAATCAAATGTCTGAACAGCTTTCTTTTCACGATGAGGATAAGATGCTTTCTCATAGACTTTTCCCCATGCATTTTCATTTAACATTTCAAAGTTTGGTTTTAATCTTGTCTTAAATGGCATTTTACGAATTCTTAAAATAATCGCATGCCACTTCTCTAAACGTTGTAAATCACTGACTGTAACAAGTGGTGTAGACGCTGTTTTTTCCTTTTCTTTAGACTTTTTCTCACCACACATTTTACTAATTTCTTCTAAAGCAGTTAACTCACTACTAATCAAATAAATAATATTACCACAGTTACCTTTAATTGTTTCACCATTATCTTTTCCATATACTTGTGTTAATTGGGCAAAGTTTTGAATGATGAAGTTAAATCTCATTCTTCTACTACGTGCTGCCGTAACCATTGTTGTAACATCTTTTAATGGTGGCATATTGGCAAACTCGTCTAGGATGAAGTTCGTACGGTATGCAAGTTTACCGTTTGGAGATTCTTGTGCTACATCAATTAAAGTTTCATAACATTGTTTAATGAAAATTGTAACAAGTGAGTGATATGTTTTCTTTTCATCTTGAATAACGATGAATACAGCGGTTTTCTTTCTTCCGATATCTTTCATATCAAAATCACTATGTGATAGCATCTCGGACATATTTTCACGTGATGCGAATAACTTAATCTTCTGCTTAAATACAGATAAAATACTTGCTTTCGTATCTGTTGGTGCCATCAAAGTACTAGATGCATCTACATATGCAGTACTTCGTGGATCTTTACTGTTAAAATATTCTTTAATATAAGTATTTGGCGTTCCTTTAATTTTTTCTTCACCAAGTGTTGACATTAAACTAATACTATTTAAGTTAATCTCTTCTGGATTCGCATCTTCAAAAAGTGCTAATGTAAGTCCAGCAAAATAATCGGCAGAAGTTTTTTCCCAGAATGGATCTTGATTTTGGGCATTCTCATCATACAAAATATTAACTGCTAAGTCATCTACTAATTCAATTGCTTTATCTTGATTTCCATTACGATAATAATTATATGGTAGTGTCAGTGGGTTCCAACCACTACCTTCTTGTGGATTACGGAAGTTTAAAAGTACTACATTATATCCCTTTTCACGAAGCATATTAGCATTCTCTTCGTAAATTTCACCCTTAGGGTCAGTGATAATCATACTTTCTCCAGCTTTAGCTAAAACCTTTACAAGTGGATTAACTACAACTTGTGTTTTTCCCGCACCAGTAGAACCAATAATTAAGTTATGATATTCAGAATCATCTACCCACATTCCCTTTTTATTATTAATTAATGGAATACCTCCATAAGGAATTTCATCTGCTCTTGGATCTACTTTCTTTAGCTCTTTTTTCATTTCTTCTTCTGTAAGCCATCTTGCATATCCACTTTTTTCTTTTTTTCCTACTTTGACACCAATTCCTGATTCACGTTCAAAAAAGCGATCTTTTACACTTGTAATCGTAAAAATAAGTGCTAAAGTATAAAATACCATAGTAGGAGCAAAATACTCCTTAGAAAAGGCAGGAAGAGGATTAAAGCCACTAAACTCATTCTCACTCAAAAAAGAAACAACATTACATAATGCAATCGCTACTAAATATAGTAAGACAATGCAAAATAAAATAAAAATCTTAATATCTTTTTTATCTGCTCTAAACTTTAATTTCATAAAAACCTCCGGTCCTTAATTATCATTATAATTACTAATAATATCATAACATAAAAATGAAAAAATGAAACATATAATCGTTTCATTTTATGTTTCTACTGAAATTAATTGGTAATCATCATCTTTTTGTTTATATATCATATAACGTTCTACTGCTGCTGTTCCATATTGAATATCTCTTACAATTAATTCCTTCTTGTTATCTCCATCTAAATCCATAATTTGAGCAATACTATAATAATGCATCATCTTAGAATCATTCACATTTCCAGTATTTGATATAATGCGATATATCTCACCATCATCTTCATAACACAAAAACGAGAAGCGCTGTGGATTGTCTTGATTTCCTCCACTGTTAATCGCATAAACTACCTCATTTTCTTTATCACCATCTAAATCAACAGGAATTTTTTGTAACATAGTAAGCTGCTCAACAGGAGGAATTACAATAGTACTACCTTCCACTAAATACTCTAATGCAGCACCAATATTTTCATCATATTCTACATAAGATGTATTCACTACATCAATCTGCTGATCAGACGCATATGCGAATAAAAATCCTGATATATTAACAGAATCATTTGTATCATCAAATGCATAAATCTGTGTATTATATTGCATTAAATTATATTGTCCTAAATATGTACCATCGTTATATGTATAAAACTTTTTTGTTCCAAACGCTTGATTCCAATCCGCATCTGAACCTTTTTCTATTTTTCCATCTAAATAAGTAAATTTATGGTCTGCACCTAATACGATATAAATTGGATTTTTTTCTTCTTTTGTGTCCTTATTAGATTGAAGAGCAAAAAAGCATAAAATAAGATAAAGAATAATCACTACAATGACAATTAAATGCTTTAATTGAAACTTAAATTTCTTTTTTTCTTTTTTCATGATATTCCTCCTTTATTTATGCTTTTACTTTGGTGGATTCTTTGGATTTGCAAATGTTAATCCACTATAAATGGTACGAAGTGTAGATAGTGAGTACGTTACTGTATGCCAATCCTTGGTTGCCGCTTCAAATGAATTGGTAACTCCATCTAAGTTTCCTTCTTGAATTGTGATTTGATCACCCTTTACTCCAGTAACAATTCCAACGTGCCCCCACGGTGCAGGATTTTTGGCTGAGAAAATGGCTCCAACTTTTGGAGTATTAGATTTTTCAAACTTATCTCCATGTACACGTACTAATTGGCTTACCCAATCTCCACCATTTGCGCTAAATCCTGGTGAGTAACCATATATTTCATAAAATCTCCCCCACGCAAACCAAGTACACTGTCCGTATAAACCTTGAGCTGCGTAAACATTATTTGGCGATTTCCAAGCAGCAGCATTGGCAAAATTAGGATTTCCCTCTAATGTTCCGTCTCCACCACCTGTACAGTTAGAAGTAACTTCTACTGCATTTGGATATGTTTTCTTGACCATTTCAGCTACACTTTTGCCTTGATTTGCCATTGCATTCCATTGTTGTTGAACATCTGACATATATGGTGTATTCAACACCTTACCATCTTTATCCACAACAACTTGTCCAGCTGTTTCGGCAACTAAAGCACGAATACGATCATTTTCTGGAAGGGCAGGTTTTGACCATGGCTTAGATGCATCGTAGCCTGAATGAATCGTATTTCCATATTCTCCACCCGCACCATTAGACCAACAACCCTTATCAGGGTCACAATATGCTTGATCCCATGTACATGCTCTTATTTGAATGACAGAAGCTCCATCTTCAGTTGTAATTTTACCTCCATATGATCTGGTTAGTGCAAACGATCTCGCAGCAATAGCTTGCATTTTAATAGCTTCATCTGGAGCACCACCATTTTCTGTATAAGTAACCCCCAATATGTATTTTTCTAAATCAACTAATTCTTCGCCTTCTAAAGGACCACTTGACCCTCCACTGGCAGTACATCCAAGTAAACGTACTTTTACATTGGAAACTGTTTGTAATCCAGCTGAAGAATTGATATTAAAACTACATATTCCTGGGCCTCCGCTATCAGGAGCTTGAAAATTATTCAACGCTGCTTCATACATATCACGATTAAAATAAATCTGATCAATTAAATCATTAAATAATTTATCTCTTTCCTTTTCATCACTCGGAATCCTAGTTCCCATTGCTTTTAACTTATCTTCAATAAAGTTATCATATAACCATTGACGATATTGTTCTTCCGATTTAACACTATTACCATCAACCATGCCTTCCATTAATTTGATGGCTTCTTTTCTTAAATCATTATAACTCTGCTGAGTTTGCTCATCACCACAATCATATTGTATTTCTGGCGGTGTATCTGATGACTCTTCACTTTGTTCTGGTTCAATAATGGTACACTCATTATTGGTATTCATCATTGCAGTATTTCCAGCAAATACAGCTGACAACACCAATGGTACATCTATCTGAATTCCTTTTGACATATAATGTTCGTATTTATCTCCTACAACACGATAAAATACTTCTTCACCAGTTCCCCAATATCCAGTTGTAAATAAATTGCCTAATGATTCAAAAAAACTGCCTACACTGTTTCCAGCATCATCTAAAGTTTTTTGAATACCTTTTATCCCACTATCGATTGCAATAATTGGTACGATTACAATACATATAATAGCAAGCAGGAAGAATAATAAGCCTCCTGCTCCTATAAGACATGATACCAACAATTTGTTTTTGAATAAGCCTTTCACCATGTTTGATACTTGACTTCCACCACTTTGGTTATCACTAGTATTTTGTTTTCCTTTATTGAAAAAATTGAAAGGATTCATGAAGACTCACCTCGTTCCTGCTAAAAAATACTGACTATAGTCCGCCTCCTGAACCAAATGAGTCTAATTCTTGTTCAGAAGCAATAATATTGATACGCATTCTTCTACTACCACATACAAATAATGCTTCTCCTTGATTGTATCTTTTAATACTTTCCATTTCATTATCATTCAAGTCAATTAATTTTCCTAAATCTTCAACAGCTTGTTTCTTAAGTCCCATGACTAAATAATAAGAAGCGTTGTCAAAAATTGCTTTTCCATGAACAAGTACACGTGGATCACTAAAATCACTTGGTTGTTGTGTGATAATAATTGTTCCCGTATTGTATTTACGAGCACGACGTTGAATTTGTGCTAAGAACTCTGCTCCCATTTCGTTATTACCACTTAATAAAACGTGAGCTTCATCAACACACAATACTGTATTGACACTCTTATCCAAAGTCATACCCCATGCATATTTTAAGATATTAAAGAATAAAGCATTACGAATGTTGGTATCGGTATTCATTAATTCACGAATATTGAAAACAACAAAATCGCTACGAGGTTGAATCGTTGTATGTCCATCAAAGTAGAAACGTAACTCACGAACGATTGGTCTAATTTTCATTTCCAAATATTCCATAATATCACGTTCACGTGTCTTTTCAGGCATTGCATTCAATCTACCGCGAATCGTTAAATAAACATCTTTAAATGTTGGATAATCATTTGATGTAAACTTCGTAAAATCTGAATTAAAATCTATTCCAAAACGACGATAAGTATCTTGTACAACTTCACTAAATAAATTTAGTACATCTCCTGGAATTTCAGGATCATAATAACGTAAAAATGCTTTTAATGAAAGTAAAGTACTTGTCAGTACAGAATGACTTGCCCCTGCTTGCAATTCATCATCATCTGCATCTAATACAATTTCTAAAGGGTTAATCATACCAAATTCTCCACCACGTCCTAAATCGATAAAATCTCCATTATAAAGACGTGCCATTTCTTCTAATTCCCCTTCAGGATCGATTGCAATTACTTTATAATTATTTCTGAAATGACTTCTTAGCATAATCTTTGCAGCAGTTGATTTACCACTACCAGAAGTACCAAGAATAATTAAGTTAGCATTATTACGGTTGTGTTCTTTTTGTACTTGATACAAAAATTGATTAAATAATATAACTCCTCCAGAAAAATCAACACCTAATAAAGTAGATAATCCTGGATCTTTAATACTATCAAAAATGAATGGATACATTGCAGCAATTGTTGGCGATGGAATTGGTGTACCAATTCGTTCTTCTATATCTTGATCCGGAAAAATTGGTAAAATTGATTTTAATACTTTTTCCTGTTCAAAACGTAATGGAACAGCCCTCATCTGCATTGCTTCCAAGTAGTTCTTTAACTGCATTTTTTTATTTGTTAATTCTTCTTCACTATCCGCTGTAATCATTACATGTAATTGGAAATCAAAAATCTTTGATTGCGTTGCTGCAATCATTTGAATAAATGCTTCTAACGATTCATAATCTTGACGAATTCTCTCTTGAATGGTTTTATCTGGTTCTTGTTGATATTTATCTTTTAAATCAGCAATTTCTTTATTTAACATTTTAGAAATTTCACTGTATGCGAATGGAATATGTTTAATAACCATTTTAATTCCTGACATACTTGTTAAATCAGATAAAAATCCTGGACTAATATATTTTGGGTAAGATATTACTGTTAATATTGTTGCATACTTATCACTAATGATAAAATCTGATGGTCTAAACTCCAATCCTTTTGGAGCAATTTGTGTCTTAATATCCACTTGTCATCACCGTCCCAAACGTAGTGGATTGTCCACCATTTAAAAAGTTATCTAATATAATTCTCAAATCATCATTTGTTGTTTGATGACATGTCAATCCCGCATTCGCAAATTGAGTAATTAAAGTACGAATACGTTTTTGCATTTTATCTTCATCTCTTATCTTAAATAATAAGTAGTATTCTGTATCAACAATATTATTATTTACAAATGAATTTCCCTTATTAATATCTTCCACAATCAACTTACGACGAATTGGATCGTTTGTACTATTATACAAAAGTTGCAATTGTGATAAATAAACACTAATATCAACTGGTCTATCCGCTGCAATTATCCAGAATTCATAATCAATGGTGTTGTATACATTTTTTAAGTTAGAAATCATTCCATTTTGTACATCGTAATCAAGAATAAAAATATTTCTTGGCATAATTTTTACTCCAGTTACTTTTTCATTATTATCGAGTATGATTGTACCATTTTTAATATCTTTTACCGGTACAAACTGTGTCGTATACTTATCTTTTACTTGTGCCACGTCGTATACACCAACCTTCCCATTCAAATTGTCTTCTTTCTGTATAAAAATTAATGAGTTCCTGAAGAAATGTTAAAACATTATGATAATTTGGAACTGGCATTACAAGAAAACCAGTAACCATTCCTGGAGCTAAAACAATAATTGTTACTAATGTAGACTCCAATGGTACAAACATTAATAAAATTAACGTTAAACTAACTCCAATTCCAAACATTGCCAAATCAAACCAAGTAAACAGTCCAAACAATAGTCTTGACTTCTTTGAATTGGCAGGAATCAAATAATTTCCATCCATTTCGTATCACACCCTTTTCTTCTTTATGATTTTTTCTTTCCAATATCATTCATTTCTTTTAGTTTTGTAATATCTTTTTCAAGTTTTTGAGCAATCTTATCGCTTTCACGACTCGCAATATTAGCAGAATTAATAGCTTCAAACATATCTCTATCAACTAAGCTATCAGATACTTTTGATTCAAGTTCACGCATGAATGCTTCATCAGAATCATGTTTTTCAATTTCGGCTTCAGTTGTTAATTTTTTCTTTTTTGCAACTTCTTGAACATATGTATTCCAATCAACGTCTTCTATCTTATATGATCCATCTTCGTTTTGAGCATACAGACTTGTTAAATTTGGTTGTAATCTTGCATCTACTTGTTGTAAACGTGATCTAAATAACTCAGCATTTGTCTTTTCTGATAATTCAGCATTTTTCTTCTTTTCCATCAATTCTTTTATTTTACCTTTACGTTCATCTTGAGAACCAAATGTCTGTGTAGTACCAGTAAAATCAGTAAATTTATTAATTGCTTTATCTTTTAAGCCATAGCCCATCGCTCTATTATTACGAGCTTGGATAGAACCTAATCTAGCAGCACTAATTCCAGCCATAATGCCTTTTCCCTTACCTGCAGCAAGTCCTGCTCTCACACCACTAGAGCCCATACCTCCAGCAGTAGTACGTAAAGCTCGTCCGACAGCACCCCATCCACTTCCATAAGCAGCATTTAATTTTTCATAATCTTCAGTTTTCCAATTACCTCCATTTTTGGCATTAATCTCATTTTTCAACGCTCTTCTTCCAGCCATGTAATTACCTAAGTTGGCAGCACCACCGACAATCGCACCACCTACACCTCCTGCAAGCGCAGCTCCAAACATTCCCATTTTTCCTGAAGAGAATGCTTTTTCTGATTTAATACCAGTAATATCTTCAATTAATTGTGGAACTTGTTTTGCAAATAATAATAAACCGATAATTACAAATGCACTTAATAGCCAATTTGAATATCCACTCATGTAAACAAATTCACCAAGTTTAGCATCAAATGTATAGTAACCTAAACCATTTACTCCTACTAATTCAGAAATAACAAAGATGATGAAGTAAATTGTAATTAAACGAATAAAAATACTTAAAAAACATGAAACTGATTGTGAAACCCAATTTTTAAAGATAGAACTACCTTTTGACTCTTCGATATTCGCCAAAATTGGTACAGGCGCAATCAATTGTAAGAACGATAGCTTAACAGCACGTACCGCTAAATCAAAACAGTACATTAAAATCATCCAGGCAACAAATCCACCGGCAATCGTTGAGATGAAAAAACTATATGAATAATTATCACTACCGATGATATCTCCAAAATCCTCGATTGTTTTAGCCGTGGCATAAATACATGCTTCATCATCTTCTGTCGCATCCACACAATCTTCTGGTGTTTTTATCTCTACACTATTATCAGCGGTAGACTTTGGATGAAAGAACCCTTTAAATACTTGCAAAGCAATTATTTGCCCTCCATCCACGTATGCCTGCTCAACATTCTCAGTATCACTTGCCGAACCTAAAATTAAATTTCCTAAAACATTATCTTGAATAATATAAGATTGTATTCTATATCCTAACGTAAAAATATTAGGAGTTAAAACTAGCAATGCGAGTGCAACTACAATTCTTTTAATGAGAGTTGGTCCTCCCTTAGACATAGAATCAGGGCTAACTAACATCGTAATTAAAGAAATGGCAACCTTAAATAACATAAATACACCAATAATGACATAAATTCTCTGAGCAAAATTGGCTACAGTTGTATCAGATAATAATGATACATTAGAAATTTGGAAAAATAAATTATATAAATCTTGAATAAATCCATAAACGATTTTATCTAGCCAATAAAAAATTGATTGCAAAATATTTTCAAACCAATCCATGGCAGTCACCCCTTAACTAAAAGTCTATACACATCAACATTATATCATAAAAAAAAGTATTTATAAAATACTTTTTCCTGATATTACTACTTTTATTCACACTGTCCATTTAACAAGCAATTTGCACATTCCATAACAGATCCAGCACCTGCTTTTGAAAGCAAATCAGTTGCGAACTGAACGATTGTAAATACTAAGAATACAGCTGCTCCAGCAATTAATCTTTGAATAAATTTCTTCCCTGCTTTGCTAATGGCGGAATCATCACGAGCCATTGTTGCTTTTGCAAAATCTAACATACCAAATAATATAAGTGCAATTGGAGTTACAATCTTTAATAAATTATATATATTTGATACAAACGTTGGAATACGAGAATCAATTTTGATATCTGTTCCACACATGGTTATATCATTACTAATACTTGCTTCTGCTTCTAATTGTTCTAAACAACGCTTATAAGCATCGTCATTACATGTCGATTCCATTATTTTTCCTTCGTTATCCCTTTTACAATTAGCACGCTTACAAGCTGCTTCTTGGTCGGCATTTGCTGCCAATGCAGTAAATGGAATCATCATAAAACACATGAATAATACAAAACTATAAAAGAATATATGTTTTTTCTCCATCGTCATAATCTCACCTAACAATAGTATAACACATCCAATATTTTTTGGAAAGAAAAAGAACATTGATTAATGCTCTTTAATAATTTCTTGAATACATTTTAACGCTTCATAATCATTGGTTCTACGACCGCTGGTTTCAGCAGAATCTAATAATTTTAATAAAAAGATGGTAATGCTCACAACAAAAAATACCATAGCACCAGCAATAAGTTTCTTTAAAAATAATCGCTGATATTTTTTCATATCTTCGTCTTTTTTTGCAACAACACCTTTTGCTAAATCAAGCATACCAAAGATAATGAGCAATAATGGGATTCCAATTTTAATAAAATCAATCACATAAGAGATTGTATTTAATATATAATCGGGAATAGGTACTCCACCAATAGCACATGCTGAACTAAGTATTAACATATAAAAGAAAAGTAATTACTAGAGTAATTACTTAAAAAATCTCCTTCAAGCATGTTACTGCACCAGTTGATTGTCCGTCTTTTTCACCAGCATTATCTAGAATTCCTACTAAGAATTGTACAATTGTAATAACAAAGAATACAAATGCAGCTACCATTAATCTTTTAAGGAAAGTAGTTTGAGCTTTTTTAATTTCATCTTCTTTGCTACTCATAACAGCTTTTCCCAAATCCATCATTCCAAAAATAACTAATAAAACTGGAACACCGATTTTAATACCTGTAACAATATAACTAATAATATTTGTAATCATTGCTGGAATAGGTACTCCACCAATTTGACAACCTGCTAATATAAACATAATTTACCTCCCTCATTCAAAATAAGTATAACTAATATTTCCAATTTTGTCAATTTAATTACTAGAAAATACCTAGAATCTTATTTCTTCTCTCTACATTCTTTTCATCAGACTGTAAAGTAAAACCTAATTTTGTCAACAAATCATTTAACGCTGGCAAATCATTTTCACGTTCATCTAATGGTGGAAGATTAAAGAATACATTTAATTTTGATTCATATTCAAATTCTGCCACATCATTACTACTTAATAAGCTTTGATTTAAAACAACTTTTTTATTTTTTAATTTTAAAATAATCTTTGGATCAACCATTGTCAAACGATTTAATTTAATAATAGATGGTTCAATCAGATAAATGACATCTGTACATTTTTCTAACGCCTTTTTATCATCATTTACAT
>USRP01000020.1 GCA_900557185.1 uncultured Mycoplasmatota bacterium | reverse complement strand
ATAAAGATGTTAAATTGTAAGTCAAAAATAACTTACAAAATATATTATACGAGGAAGTAATCCGAATGGATTGCTTCTTTTTTGACATATAAAACGAGTATGGTATAATACACAACTGGAAATGAAAGAGGGGTGTTTGTATGCTAGTGAGTGTAATCATACCAATGTATAATGCGGAAAAAAGTCTAGACAATTTATATGCTTCATTACAATGTCAGGGATATGATCATTTAGAAATTATTTTTGTTGATAATAATTCACAAGATCATAGTTATGAGAAAGCTTATTCGTTTGCAGTAAAAGATGCTCGTGTAAAGGTGTTAAAAGAACCTAAGCAGGGTGTAAGTTATGCACGAAAGAAAGGGTTTCATGCTTCTCATGGGGAATACTTATATTTTATCGATAGTGATGATTGCGTTGCTCCTAATGCTATTTCTTATTTAGTAGAAACAGCAAAAGAAACAAAAGCTGATATTGTAGAAGGTAATTACAATACTTATGCTAATGATTATCAACTAGCATCCATTATCCGCCAACATGTACGAAAGATTCCTTATAGTACATGGCAAATTAATCATCTAGAGGGAATTTCAGCACCTCTTTGGCAACATTTATATAAGAAGACTTGTATTCGAGATGATTTTTTTGTTCCTCTCAATCAATTTGAAGATCATTTATTCAATTGGCATGCTTTTCTAAATGCTAACAAAGTGATAGGAATTTCTGAACCAGTTTATTTCTATCATATTTCAGATGATGGTTTATCTTCGGCACGCCATGCGATTGAGCCGTATCAGTTTATGCGATATGCTGTAAAACTTTATCAAGAGTGCATTGAATTAGGAACCATAGAACAGTATGAGACTCATCTAAACCAACTCATATTAAAACAACTTTTACTTTTGAAGTTAAGAATTTCTGCTTTGTATCGTGGTAAAGAGAAGAGTGATTATTCTATTTCTCAATTAAAAGAAATGGAATGGGAAATAAGTGAACTTACGCGATTCATAAATTCAAATGAGAAAATAAAATGTAAAAAGAAGGAGATGAAATAATGAAAGTAAGTGTAATTGTTCCAATGCATAATGCAGAAGACACAATTGATAGACTTTATCAATCTCTAGCTCGTTCTGAATATAAAAATTTAGAAATTATTTTTGTTGACAATGTTTCTACAGACCGTAGTTTTGAAAAAGTAAAATACTATCAAATAATTGATTCGCGAATTAAAGTGGTGAGAGAAGAGAGATTTGGGGTCTCTTATGCTCGTAGACGAGGATTTCAAGAGGCAAGTGGAGAATATGTATATTTTATCGATGCGGATGATTACGTAACTCCAAATGGAATCAAAGATATGGTCCAAGCAGCAGAAATGGAAGATGCTGACATGGTAAGAGGAAATTATTATATCTTATATGATGATAATGTTTCTCATGTTTTAGACATGTGTTCTGATTTAAATCCTCTTTTTATAAAACAGTTTGATGGACCTAGTACACAATCATTTGAAAATCAGAATATTCCATTATGGGGTGCACTCTATAAAAAATCGTTAATCAAAGATCATTATTTTGTAGATTTACAACAGGGAGAAGATAATCTTTTTAATTTATATGCTTATGCAGATGCGAAAAAGGTAGTAGATATTTCATCTTATATCTATATTTATATTCGTCATAAAAAGGGGTTATCTATGGCTCCTAGTTTAACAGATGCCTATCGTTTATTAAATGAATATGGCAAAATTGCAATGGATTATGCAGAAAAGGAAATTTTAGAAAGCCATCAGATACAATTAGAACAGAGAATTATTAATAATTATTTAGTTCTTTATAATATAGAATATGTAGATGCGATGAAACGTTTTATGAATGGTAAACCATGTCAGAGAAATCAACAAAGATTGCAAGATATGTATGAGATTTTAAAAGCAATGAAACCATATTCTAATCCTCGTGTTCGTTTAGATGAATCAAATGTTGAATGTTTGAAACGTATGAACTTGTTGGATGATACAGAATATCAAGAAGTAAGAGGAAAACAATTCACATTAAAATAGATATTTCTAATGATTCATTAGAATAAAAGAATACTAGTAATCAATCGTCAATTGTTATCGTCTGACTGATTTGATATAATACGATTGTAAGAGTTAAAATATGTAATCATATATTTCAATGAAGGTAGGTGGTAGCAATGCAAAAGTTGAGTATGAAAATAGATCATTTTAATCATTTTGATGATGAATTTTATGCATATATTTCTGCATTAGATGGTGTTGAAAGTATTACTGGAGATGAAAATATAAAGAATCTGCTTATTACATATGATCCGAAGAAAATTAATATACAACGTATATTGTTAGAAGTGAAATTATTTTTGGGATTGTTAAAAACACCTTCTTTGATAAGTTTTGATAAACATTTTCAAGGAAAGAGTCATGATACAATTGTTGTGATTGAAGATGCTTGCTGTGAATATTGCGTAAAAGGTGTGATAGAAGATTTAGTCTTAGTGGATGGAATTGAAAAAACTACAGTTACTTTACAAGATGATAGTTTTTTTCAAGTTTCAATTCATGTTACGTATGATAGTAGTATATTGAATGATAAACAGGTAAAAGAACTTGTACAAGAATTGTTCCTTGATTCCTAATAAAAAACTTTATCAATTGATAAAGCCGTGTTATAATAAATGACAATGAAAGGAAGGTATTATAATGGAACGTACTTATGCGATGTTAAAACCAGATGGTGTGAGAAAACAATTATTAGATGAAGTTATCAGAAGATTTGAAAATGCAGAATTATCTGTAAGTCATGTAAAAGAGATGCAATTGGATGAAGAAATAGTAAAAAAGCATTATGCTCACTTATTAGATAAACCTTTTTATCCTACATTAGAATCATTTATGCTATCAGGACCTGTTATTGCTATGATTGTAGAAGGGGAAAATGCTGTTAGCAAAGTAAGAGAATTAATGGGAGCAACAGATAGTAAAGATGCTTTACCAGGTACAATTCGTGGTGATTATGGAGATAAGACATGTTGTACTTATAATATTATTCATGGTTCTGATTCTGTTGAAAATGCTGAAATTGAAATTAATCGCTTTTATCCAGAATTAGAAAAGAAGAAATCATTGACAAGATAAACGAGTATATCACTCGTTTGTTTTCTTATTGCAAATTTGTTAAAAAATAACAGAAAAAAATCGAAAAATAGGGATACGAATTGATAAAAATATAGTATAATAAAAGTGAAGACGAGTGGGAGACATTAGTATGAAAGCAAAACAATTATTACAACTAAGATATGATATTGAATTTTAAAGTACGCAGTGAACATGGTATCGTTGCGTGCTTTTTTTGTAGAAGGAGTCATATATGGAAATATTAAAATTAATTCATAAAACAAGAGAAGTCACAAGCGAACAGTTAAAAGATTTTTATCATTGTAATGATGAACAACTCGTAGAAAAATTAATTGATTTTTTAGAACGAGAAACAAATCCGTTTCCCTTTTATGCAACGGAGTATAAACCAAAGTATTTGCACAATACGTTACTTCGTATTCAAGATATTTATCAAAAATTACAAGATGAGGGAAAAATTCATCTTCCGTATCATCAACGTTTCTTAAAAGTAAAACAAGAAATATATAATATTTCTCGTTATTATGAAACAGGATGCGAAGAAGACTATTTAACATACCCTGAAAAAATATATTTAGATATCTTTTTAGAAAAAAATATGGACAGTGCTTTATCAGATATTCAAAGCCATCCACTTTATCTATTAGGAAAAGTAGGAGAAAAGAGATTAATTGATTGGGTGTTAGATCAATACTATGATTCTTTAAATTCTAGTTATCAAAGTGATTATGAATATGCATATCAATTGTTTAAATCAGTTTTAAAGAATACAAGTATTTATCCGGATATTCAAAACTATATTGCACAAGATTATAAAACGAGAGCAGAGGAATTAAAACACAGTGGTGAAAAGTCATATCAAAAATATCGTTATCAATCACTTGGAGTGATTATGACAGGACTACAGTTACACTGTTTTGAAGATAAGGAACATGTAAGATATCATTTCCCAAAAGAAATGAAAAATTATGATGATGAATTTATCTTTACCATTGATGATGAGAATACATCACTTCGTGAAGATGCGGTTTCATTCCATGAAGAAAATGGGAAGTTATATGTTAATTTGTATATCGTAAATGCTGTCGATATTTTTGAACAACATAAAAAATTATCTTCTCAAGCAAAAGGGAATTGGTTTACAGGAAAAAGAGATATGGTTAGTAATAAAACAAAACGAGAAATCTTTTCCTTAAATGCTTCTCCAGAAGAACATGCGACTAAGAATGTGATTGTCTATGAATTAGAATTTGATAAAAACAATTGTCTAACTGATATTTCTATTTGTCGTGGAGTTGCGAAAATTTCTAAAAATTATAACTATGATCAAGTGAATCATTTGATGGAATTGAATAAATATAATTATGTAGATACATGGAATCGTTTCTATGGAATTATGAGAAAATATCACCATGATAATACCGCTCAGAGGAAATACCATTTAATTAAAGAATTATTACACTTCATGGAAACAGGAGAGCATTATCACGGTAATAAGACATATAGTAAATCCCATTTAATGATTTCAGAATTGAAAGTATTAGTGAACTTTTATCAAGCAAAATTATGTTATGAAAATGGTATCCCAATGATGTATCGTTTAAATGATTTTGATATTTCTGATGAAGAATTAGAATATATTAAAAATTGTTGTAATGATATTCAAGAACAAGAATATGTGATTAATATTTTAGATATGTTGCCAATGTTCTCATATTATAGAAAACATAACACAGGACATAAGGGATTAGGATTTCAATATTATGCGCATTGTACAACACCAGCTAGAAATTATTTCGCATATATTAATCAAAAAATACTAAATGATATTGTCTTAGATCAACATTACGAGAATATTGAAAAGTTCGATCAAGTTTTAGAAGAACAGGAAATATTACAAAAAGAGAAAGAGTTACAAAGTAAACAAGCTAAGAAAAGTGAACAACGAAAAAAGTTGTATCAAATTAAAGGAGTATCTTACTTTCATGAGATCCGTGAAATTGAAACATTGTTAAGTAATCAAGAATTATCTTTTGATGAGTTAAAGGAGAAAATATCACTACCAGAAAATGAATTGCGTATGGTATTAGAATTTATGATAGATGGATTTCATGTTGAAGAAAATCATGGTTTTTATAAATCATTAATTGGTAAAGATATGAAAGTAGGTATCTATAAAGAAGGAAAAGGTCCATATGGATTGGTAGAATTAGAAAATGGAGGACATGTACTTGTTCCTAGTCGTTTTGTAAAAGGAGCTAGAAATAAAGACCGAGTACTTGTAAAAATCCATCATGATACAAAGGAAATGTTAGGTGAAATTATGAAACATAAGTGTATTTTAGAAGATGCGTTTGCAACGGTGATTGAAGAGAATGGAAAGTATTATGCAATTATGGATGAAGATCGTCTAGAAGAGCCAATTTTATTAACCGATACTTTAGGAGCGCAAGTAGATGATCGTGTTATGATTCGTTTTGATAAAAATGCGGAATTTTTATCTGCTAAAGTTGTAAAAGTATATGGAAATATGTATGATCCAAAAGTATTAGTAGACCAAATCTTAGATGAACACAATATTCCAAAAGATTTTCCAAGTCAAGTATTATATGAAGCAGATCATGTTCCATCACAAGTATTCCATCAAGAAGTAAATCGTCGCCTTGATTTACGTGATAAAGAAATCTTTACGATTGATGGAGATGATGCGAAAGATTTCGATGATGCTGTTTCTATCGATATATTAGAAAATGGTAATTATGAGTTAGGAGTACATATCGCCGACGTATCTTACTATGTCAAAGAAGATAGTGCGCTAGATAAAGAAGCTGATAAAAGAGGTACGAGTGTATATGTAGCTGATAGAGTAATTCCGATGTTACCAGAAAGATTATCGAATGGAATTTGTTCGTTAAATCCAAACGAAGATCGTTTAACACTATCTTGTATTATGGAGATAGATCGTGAAGGAAATATTATCAATTATGACTTTTATGAGTCAGTTATCTGCTCTAAAAAGAGAATGACTTATCAAAAAGTAAATGAAGTATTAGATGGAAAAGATGTCGAGGGATATCAACCATTTAAAGATAGTTTATCCAAAATGCAAGATTTAGCACACTTACTACGTAATCAAAGACAAAATCGTGGTGCTATCTCATTTGAAATTCCAAAACCAAAATATATTTTAGATGATGAAGGAAGAGCAACTGAAGTAGAAGTATTAACGCGTGGAGAAGGAGAGAAGTTAATCGAAGATTTTATGATTGCTGCCAATGAGTGTGCAGCCACGATGATGGAACAGTTAAATCATCCATTCCAATATCGTGTCCATCCAAAACCAGATCCATATCATATTAAAAATGTATTAGAAATGTTAAATAAAATGGGTTATCATTATCAATTAAATTTAGATTATGGGGTAGAACCTGGACAAATTGAATCTTTATTAAAACAATTTGAAGGGGATGAAAATTATGCGACAATTGCTTACTTATTCTTAAGAGCAATGAATAAAGCATTCTATTCAGTAGAAAATTTCCATCACTTCGGATTAGCAAGTTCTAACTATTCTCATTTCACATCTCCAATTCGTCGTTATCCAGACTTACTTGCTCATCGTGCAATTAAACTTGAGAAAAGCAATAAGTATAATGAAAGAACCGCATATCGTATGGAACGTAAGTTAACTCATCAATTGATGCATAGTTCTCTACAAGAAGTAAATGCACAAGAATGCGAAAGAGAAGTAGATCGTGTCAAAGGAATTGAATACTTAGAAGGATATATTGGAGAAGATTTTGATGCTCGTATTATCATGGTAGATCCATTTGGGATTCGTATTCAATTAGATAATTGTATTACAGGATTAATTCCAAGAGATATGTTAAAAGATTATGTATTTGTATCGGATGCTTTAGCATATTACCATAAAGTAAAACATGATTCATTGCGTATTGGACAGAGAATTAAATGTCATCTAGATGATGTTTCGTACCAAAATTTAGAAGTACAATTTTCATTAGTCCAACCACAAAAAGTAAAAACATTAAAAAGTTCTTAAAGAACTTTTTTTGTGTTAAAAAATGTCAAATCAAATATTTCCAAGATTTTCTTGTCGAAAAAAATAGAAATTATAGTATAATGTTATATGTAAGGATAGGTGATTCTATGAAGTTAGGTGTTAAAATATTGACTCTTTTTTTAGCAACAGCTATGATTGCTTCGATTATATTATATCCGTTTCAAGCAAAAGCTGAAACACTTGGTGATTTGAAAGCTAAGTTAGCAAAAGCGGAAGAAGAATATAAAAATGCTAGTGCTGAAGCAGAGAAGACACAAGATCAGATTGATACCAATAATCAAACAGTAGAAAATTTAAAGAAAGAGGTATCACAATTACAAGAAGATATTAAAAAATTACAAAATGATATTGATGAATTAAATAAAAAGACTGAAAAATTAGATGGAGAAGTCAAAAAAGTAATTAGTTTTGTACAAATATCAAGTGGTGATAATGCCTACTTAGAATATGCTTTTGGAGCCCAAGACTTTACTGATTTTATCTACCGTATGGCTGTATCTGAACAAGTATCTGGCTATAACGAAGATTTAATAGATGAATACGATAAAACAGTAGCAGATACGAAGAAGAAACAAACAGAGATGGATACGAAGAAGACGAACTTAAAAGAAAAACAAGCAACGTTAGAAGAAGAAACCAAAAAATTAGGTGAACACTTAACAGAAGTAACTGATATAAAAATGTCTGCTAAAGATGAAATAGAGATGCAAAAAGAAGCAATTAAAGTATTGGAAAATATGGGATGTTCTGATAATGAAGATACGAAAACATGTGGACGTATTCCACCTGTAAATGGTGGTAGTAGTAGTCCTGGAACTGGTTCTTCAGGAATTGGAACTTTGCCACCAGGAACAAGTTTCTTAAGACCAATTATTGAAGGATATGTAACTAGTGAATATGGATATCGTTTAAATCCGGCGACAGGGGTTTATGAACTTCATGAAGCATTAGATGTATCTCGAAAGGGTACTGTACCGATTTATCCAGCAGCGGATGGAGTTGTAATTGGGACACGTTATCGTTCTAATTGTGGTGGTAATATGATTTTTATTATCCATACTGTCAATGGAAAGAAATATACGACAGAGTATGCTCACTTAAGAAGAATTGATGTAAGTGTTGGTCAAGTTGTTACACAAAATACACAAATCGGTATTATGGGTGGAGATAGAAATTCTGAATGGTGGGATAGTTGTTCAACTGCTCAGCATCTTCACTTCGGAATTGCTCATGGGCACTATCTAAAAGATTACATGAGTTGGAATACTTTCATCGCTAATACTTATGATCCAAGACAAACAGTTAATTTTCCATGGAGTGGTGGAGCTACGGATTACTTTAAAGATAGAACAACGATGTATTAATCGGCAAAAGAATATATGATAAATATGGATAAAACTCTAATTGAATTTGATAAACAATTAGGGTTTTATTATTTTAAATATTATTTTTTGAAGGAAAAGAAATTGATTAATTATCTTTATTTTTTATAATAAAAATTAGTTGATTTTTTAACATGAACTTGATATGATGTTTGAGGAAAGTAGGAAAAATATGAAAAAGTTAGTCATTTTATTAATATGCTTATTATGTTTTACAACAGGATGTGAAGAGAAAAATGTTATTGAAAAGACTGATGCTGGTTATACACATATTTCTATGGATGTGGCCAAGGAATATATGGAAGAAAAAGATACAATAATAGTGGATGTTAGAACAGAAGAAGAGTATCAAACAGGGCATATTAAAGAATCTATTAATATTCCTCTACATGCAATCGATGGAACGGTTGTAGGAAAATTAAAAGATTATAATCAGAAGATACTTGTCTATTGTGAAAGTGGAAATCGTAGTATTCAAGCCAGTGCAAAATTAGCATCTTTAGGTTATAAAAATGTATACGAAATAGGGGGTATACAAGACTATGATGGAGAATTGAGTCAGTCATGAGAGTCGATTCCCTCAGAAGTCTAGATTCTGAACATATAGAAGATACTTTAGAATATATAAAAGTAACAGAACAAGATCAGTTTGATTATTCTAATATTACAGAGTGTAATCATTGTTATTTTGAAAAAGCAACACTGACTGATTTACATTTTCAAAATATTTCCTGCTATGATGTTGTCTTTAAAAACTGTGATTTTTCCAATGTCGTATGGAATACGGATGCTGAATTTGCTGGTCCTGTTTTACATCAGGTAACATTTGATAATTGTAAAATGGTAGGAACTGATTTTGGTATGACAGCATTTAAAAAAGTTACGTTTCAAAATTGTGTTGGACGTTACGTGAATTTCTCGTTTACAACGATGAAAGAAATCAAATTATTAAATTGTTCGTTTCAAAATATGATTTTACAGGATTCAACATGTAAAAAAATATTATTACAAGAAAATGAATTATTAGAGCTAGAACTATTACACACATCTTTAAAAGATGTAGATATGTCTAGTAATCAAATAGATGGTTTAAAAACGGATTTAGAAAGTATTCAAGGAATGATTGTAAATCCTGAACAAGCATTACATTTATCGAAATTATTAGGAATTGTAGTAAAAGATCTATAATTCTTTTTTTATGACAAAATAGTCATGACAGAATATGAATTTATAGTATAATAACGTTAGGTGATATGCATGCAGAAGTTACTCATTGTAGAAGATGATGAAACAATTCGTTTTGGATTAAAATATTATTTAGAACAAGAAGGGTTTGATATCTATCAAGCAGCTACATTAAAAGAAGCATTTGATAAATTTTCGCAAACGAACTTTGATCTTGTTTTATTAGATTTAAATTTACCGGATGGGAATGGTTTTGATCTATATCGTGATATGCAAAAGATAAAAGAAGTTCCAACTATCTTTTTAACAGCGAATGATCAAGAAGTTTCAATCGTTATGGGGTTAGATATGGGAGCCGATGATTATATTACGAAGCCATTTAAAGCAAGAGAATTGTTATCTCGTATTAAGACAGTATTACGTCGTAGTGGCAGGAAACAGGATAATACCATTCAAATAGGAAATGTTGTATTAGATATGTATCAAGCTAAAGTATTTAAAAACGGTGTTGATGTCATGCTGACGGCATTAGAGTATAAAATCTTTTTGACACTTGCACTGAATTATAATCAAGTATTAAAAAGAGAGTCTATTTTAGCAAACATCTGGGATGTAAATGAAGAATATGTCAACGATAATACATTAACGGTCTATATTAAACGAATTCGTGAAAAAATAGAAGATGATCCCAATCATCCTCGTATTATTCAAACTGTTCGTAAATTAGGTTACAAAGTAGGTGACCCATGTTAGGAAAGAAGAGAAAACAATTTATCTTATTTGAACTATGCTTATTTTTCTCATGTATTTTATTTGCTGTAATCATGACCAATGTGACGACTGATATCTATCAAAAACATGTCTATGAACGTGAAGGAACATTGTTAAAAAAGGTCATAGAAGAACATCCAGAAAATGAGGAAGAAATGATTCAGCTTTATGAGAAAACTGACTTTCGTAAAGTAGATACTAGTGTGTTAGAAAAATATGGATATCTTACTAGTGATGACTTAAAGTATTTCCAAGACTTAAAACAAGCACATTATAACTTATTAGTATCACAAATTATCTTTGTTACACTTTTATTTATCGTATTAAATATTGCTTATATTTGGTATCAATGGAATCAAGATCGTAAATTGAAAGAATTAGATCGTTATTTATTAACGGTACTAGCAGGAAATTACAACCTCGATATTAGAGATTATGAAGACGGTATATTAAGTTCCTTGAAGAATGATGTATATAAAATGAGTGTCTTGTTAAAAGAAGATAAAGAACGTGCCTTAGAACAACAAAAGTATTTAGAGAGTGTATTATCAGATATTTCTCATCAATTAAGAACGCCATTAACGAGTATGTATGTCATGAATGATCTATTGAGTGATGGAAAAGTAAGAGGAAAACAGAAGAAAGAAATACTCAATAAAAATCGTGCTCAATTAGAAAGAATTGAATGGTTAATTACGACTTTATTAAAAATGTCTCGAATTGATGCGGGAACAGTTACTTTTAAAGAAGAAAAAGTAGTTACCAAAGAATTAATTAAGAAAGCATTAGAACCAATTAACATACCGATTGAATTAAAAAAACAGACAGTATTAATTGTCGGCGATAAAAAGAGTACTGTCATCTTAGATCAGAAATGGACTGTAGAAGCTTTTGTCAATCTATTAAAGAATGCTCACGAACATACACCAGTTGGCGGAATGATTATTATTAAAATAACGGATAATCCATTATTTACAGAATTTTTAATTCAAGATAATGGAACAGGCATTGCCAAAGAAGATTTACCTCATATTTTTGAACGTTTTTACAAAGGTAAAAATTCGTCAGGCGAATCGATAGGGATTGGCTTAAATATGTCAAAGACGATTATTCAAAAAGAGAACGGAACGATTATGGTAGATAGTACAGAGGGGAAAGGAACTACTTTTACCATTCGCTTTTATAAAGCAGATGTATAAGTGACAATTCTGTCACTCTTTTTGTCACGATAGAGTCATATCTATTTACTATACTGTAGTTGTAGGTGATAATATGACAAATTGTAGATATGAAAGACTGATTATGGTAGCAATCATTGTAGGCGTGATTGGTATTTTAGGGTTTAGCGAATATTGTATGGCCCAAAAGAAAGAAAATATAAAACAACCTGTCACAACTAAAGTAAGTCATCAAGATGATATGGTTACTTATCAGAATATTATGGTAGCCAAAGAAGTACTGACTGATTTAAAGAAAATGAGTAAGTGTGCTGGGCGTGACCATATCGAATTACTTGCACAAACAGGATATATAGAAAATGGAACAGAAGCTGAAAAAAGTGGTCTTCTCATTCGTTTTGGAAGCAAAGATGTAGAACAGAATAAGCAGATTCAAGAATGGTTACAACAACATGGTTGGCAATATGGATTTATTCAGTTTCAAAAAGAAGATTACTTATTATATCGTTATACAGGACGTGAGGTTGCGAAGACAATACACGAAGCCAATGTAACATTTTCTGAATACTTAAAATAGAGAGGATGAGAGTATGGAAATATTAAAAGTAGAGCATTTAACAAAGACATATGGTACCGGTAAAACACAAGTAAAAGCCTTAGACGATGTCAGTTTTACAGTCGATAAAGGAGAGTTTATCGCCATTGTGGGAGCGAGTGGAAGTGGGAAAAGTACCTTACTTCATTTAATCGGAGCAGTTGATAAACCAACTAGTGGTAAAGTTTATGTAGAAGGGGAAGATATATTTCAGTTAAATGAAACAAATTTGGCTATCTTTCGTCGTAGACAAGTCGGTTTAATTTATCAGTTTTATAATTTAATTCCTATTTTAAATGTCAAAGAGAATATGACATTACCTGTCTTGTTGGATGGTAAAAAAGTAGAAGAAGATTATTTGAATGAATTAATTGAAATATTAGGATTACAAAAAAGAGTGAATCATCTACCAAATGAATTATCAGGAGGAGAACAACAACGTGTATCAATTGGTAGAGCTTTGATGAATCACCCAGCTGTATTATTAGCCGATGAACCAACTGGTAACTTAGATAGTAAAGCAAGTGCCGAAATTATGAAATTATTAAGACTTTCTAATCAAAAGTATAAACAGACAATCATTATGATTACGCATGATTATGATTTGGCTTTAACTGCTGATCGTATTATTGAAATCAAAGATGGTCATATTGTAAAAGATGAGAAGGTGAGGTAACCTTGAAGATATTAAATCAATTAACATTAAAAGAATTAAAAATGAATAAACAACGTACGATTGTAACATTAATTGGGGTGATTTTATCTTGTGCTTTAATGGTTGGAATTGGTCTCATTTTCTCAAGTGCCCAAAAGAATATGGTAGATTCCATTGTCAGTTATTCAGGAGCTTATCATGTCCGTTTTAATCATATAGATGCGAAAGATATTTCTCTTATCGAAAATAATATCAAAGTAAAAGAGTATGCATATACGAATGATATTAGCTATGCGGTAAGCAATCAGGAACAAGAAAATGATTTCTTCTTTTTACTAAGAGGAATGAATGATACATATCGTGAATCATTTCGCAATGTAAAAGGAAAATATCCAAAAAAAGAAAATGAAATATTGGTGCCGGATACACTATTAAAACAATACGAGCCTTATTTAGAAATTGGCGATTCTATTACAGTGAATTTAGGTAAAAGATATTTAAATGGAGAAGAAACAACTGAATCAGTTAGAAGTACTGATGAAACATTTGAAGTAACAGATACTAAAACATATCGAATTGTAGGTACTTATGAACACGATGCTTATCCACAGATGTATTATAGTGAATTATATATTTTATATACTGGTGGGAAGTCAAAAACACCGACGATGAATGTATTTATCACTTATAAGAATATTGGTGATACATATCAACAATCAGAACATATTGCTTCATTGTTAGGATTACAAGAAACAGGCGATGGGTTATATCAAAACATGACATATCATCAAGAGTATCTATCAGCAATGGGACATAGCAGATATGGTAACTATAATACAACGATGGTGATTATATTAGGAGTTGTTCTATCGTTAATCTCTATCGCATGTATTATTGTGATTTATAATTCCTTTCATATTTCCGTTATGGAACGAAAGAAACAGTTTGGTATTTTTGCGAGTATTGGAGCAACCAAGACACAATTGATGAAAACAGTTTTCTTAGAAGCTCTCATCGTTGCTGTAATCGGTATTCCACTTGGCGTGTTATCAGGAATGCTCGGTATTAAAATTACGCTAGATATTATTATGAAACTAGCACCCGATTTATTTGAAATCCCATTTACTTTCTATATTTATCCGGTCTTTATCATTGTACCTGTTATTTTTATGCTGATTGTCATTTTCTTATCTGCTTATTTACCAGCTAGAAAAGCAGGAAAGATGCAACCAATGGAAGCGATTCGTCAAAACGATGACATCAAGATTGAAAAGAAAAAGATTAAGACACCAAGATGGATTCGTAAATTATTTGGGATTGAAGGGGAGATAGCTCTTAAAAATATCAAGAGAAATCGTAAGAAATACCGTGTCACAGTGGTCTCTTTATTTATCAGTATTGTCTTATTTATTACCTTTTCAGGACTATTAAAATACGGGTTATATGGTACTGATACCGCATTTCAAAATGCAGAATACAATGCCATGGTATCTGTTACTGCACCAACTTATGATGATATTAAGCCAGTGATGGAACGACTTAAAAAAGTAAAAGGGCCAGAACAAGCCAAAGAAATTCACTGGACGTATGCGACAACAAAAATTAAAAACTCTGCTTTCTATGAAGAATATCAAAACCAGATGAAAGATAACATGGATAATCTTAGTAAAATATCTGATATGGGAGTTGTGATTGCGACAATCGAACAAGAAGATTATGCGAAATTGTTAGAAGAATACAAACAAGAGGATGGTACTACTTTCTTAATCAACCAAGTTAATTTTTCTAGTGTCACTGGTAAAACAAGAAAAACATATCATAATCGTTTATTTGAACCAGGTTCTATTTCTAATATTACACTTTATTGTGAACGTTATGATGGTAATGATAACTATCACATTGAACAATGTAATGAACCAATTAACAAAATAGAAATGATTGAAACGGTACCATATGGTTTAAAAAATGTCATTTCAGATCCAGGTTTATTTGTCATAGTTGTTCCTGAATCTATGTATCGTTCCTTTGTAACAAAGGCATTAGAAAATGATTATTCCATTGGTACTAATGACTTTCTATATTTAAATGGAACACAATTTAAAAATATCGAAAAAGAAATTGAAAATATTGAAGATGAAGGGATTGTCGGAGGTATTTATTATGAGAATATTGAAGACAGTGTTGCTAGAACAAATCGTATTATTTTAGCAGTAAAGATTTTATTATATGGCTTTATCGCTTTAGTTACCTTTATCGGTATTACAAGTGTATTTAATACGATTGTCACTTCTTTAGCGCTTCGTAAAAGAGAATTTGCTATGTTAAGAAGCGTAGGATTAAGTCCAAAAGGATTTCATAAAATTTTATTCTTAGAAAGTTTCTTCTTTGTAGCGAAAGCATATTTAATCGCACTTCCAGTATCTTGTATTTTAATTGCGATTATTCATTATGCATTTAATTTCTCAATGTATATTGAAACAATTTTAATCCCATGGGATGCTGTCTTAATCGCACTATTGTTCTCATATGCAATTGTCTTAATCACGACTTTCTATGCGACACGAAAAGTGAGAACAGCAAACATTTTAGAATCTATCCGAGAGGAGAATATTTAATCCTCTCTTTTTAATATCAAATGTAAAAACAGGCTTTTCTTTTCCTAAAAATAGGGTATAATAATGATGAATTAAGATGTAGGTGATAAGATGAAAGAAACATGGAATAGATGGTATCAAAAACATCAAAAATATGTAAAATGGGCTGCGATTGGTGTTGCAATCGTTCTTTTCATTGTGCTAATCACTGTGATATTTGGTAACAAAGGAAAACTATTAAAAGATAAACAGGGACATTATTATCAAGAAATGAAACAGGGAAATCGAACCATTCATGTTCCTATTTTTGAAGATAAAAAATTAAATGAAGAAGTGAAGAAATTTCAAAAACGCATCTTAAAAGATGAGAAAGTAGATGGATTGGAGTATGAATTAAAACCAGTAGGGGATTTAACCCAAGTTATCTGGACAAAAAAAGAAGATAAAAAGGAAGAAAAGGATACTTGGGTCTATCATCAAAAAGAGAAGCATGCTGTGACATTAAAAGAAGTATTCACAAATTGGAATCACAATACCGAAGAACAACTGATTACTTTTTTAAACCTAGAATGGAATCGCATCATTCGTACATTCACCCCGCCACTACCGAATGATCGTCTGATTCATAAAGAAGCAAAAAAAGCCATTGCCGAAAATAATTGGTATTTTCAAAACGAAACAGATGATTATCAATTATATTTTGAAATTGTCAAAGAGGGTAAAAATTACGAAGTAGGAATCCCTTTCTATGTATTAAAAAATCAAATTAATTGGTCTAAAATAGGAATCAAGAAGAATGAAGAGACATGGTTCCAAAGCTATATTAAGAATCGAAAAGCAGTTGCTTTTACGTTTGATGATGGCCCAAATCCGAATACAACACCAACTTTGATTACGGAATTTTCAAAACGTGGAATGAATGCGACCTTTTTCATGTTAGGAAGAAGTGCTGAAAAGTATCCAGAAGTAGTAAAGATGGTAGATCAAAATGGCTTTGAAGTGGCAAGCCATACTTATCAACATCGTAATTTAAAAAGAATCACTGACGAAGAACAAAATTATGAAATTAATCAAGCAAAACAGGTTATTTATAATGCCATTGGTAAAAATCCAACGAGTATTCGTCCTCCATATGGAAATTATAATGATACGACACTTGCTTATTTAGATACGCCAATTGTTTTGTGGAATGTCGATACGTTAGATTGGAAGTATCGTGATGCGAATGCGACTTATCAAAATTCTATTGATAAAATAGAAGATGGTTCCATTGTCTTATTTCACGATATTTATTATACCAGTGTAGATGCTGCTATTCGTATGGCAGATGAGCTATATCAACGTGGTTATTTATTGTTAAGTGTTCAAGAATTAGCCAAAGCAAAAAATATAACACTGACTCCTAAAACTCGTTATTATCACATTCCGTGATATCTGGTTTGAAAGTTTCATATAATTTGATATAATATAGTAGGATGTGATCGTATGAAAGTCATAGTGAGTGCTGGAGGAACAGGAGGACATATTTATCCTGCTTTAGCAATTATTAATAAATTAAAAGAAGAAGATCCTAAGTTAGAAGTATTATATATAGGGACTCATAATCGTATGGAAAAAGATATTGTACCAGAAAAAGGAATTCCATTTGAGTCATTAGAAATCTATGGATTATATCGTAAAAAAATATATAAGAATGTAAAAACAATGACATGCTTTTATAAAAGTTATCGAAAATGTCTTCGTATTATGAAACAATTTCGTCCTGATCTTGTCATTGGTGTAGGAGGCTATGTGACTGCTCCAGTTATTTTAGCAGCCCATAAGTTAAAAATTAAAACAGCGATTCATGAACAAAATAGTGTTCCAGGAGCAAGTAATCGTTTTTTAAGTAAATATGTCGATAAGATTATGGTGTCTTTTCCTGCTAGTAAAAAGGAATTCCCAGAACATAAAACTGTATATACGGGAAATCCTTGTAGTGAAGATGCCCTAAAAGCGGAACCAATACAAAAAGCAAAATACGGTTTAAGTGAGAAAAAACGATTAGTAACCATTGTCATGGGTTCTTTAGGAGCAAGCCATGTCAATCAATTTTTAATTGACAGTATGTCTTATTTTGAAAATAAAGATTATGAAGTGGCCTTTGTCACAGGAAAACAGGATTATGAGGAAGTAACAAAACATACTTTTCCAAAAAATATTCATATATATCCATATGTTCCTCTGACATCTTTTATGAAGAAAACGGATCTTTTAGTATCCCGTGCAGGAGCTTCTACGTTAAGTGAAATCATGGCTTTACATGTACCTTGTATTTTAATTCCAAGTCCGTATGTTCCAAATAATCATCAATGGAAAAATGCCATGGGGTTAGTACAAGAAAAAGCAGCTATTTTATTAGAAGAAAAGGATTTAAAAGAAGATATTTTAGTTAATACAATTGATCAGTTATTTCAAAATCCAATTCAGTTAGAAGCAATGAAGAAAAATCTAAGTACCCTTGCAGTTTCAGATAGTGCCACAAGAATTGTAAAAGAATTATACAAATTAGTAGATGGAGATACATATGGAAAAGATAAAAGAGTTAGATAGATTAAATGTCGGAAGAGTGATTTACCAAGTTCCTTTAAAAGAATATACGACTTATCGAGTAGGAGGAATTGGAAAAGCACTTGTCATTGTCGATGATTGTGAATGTTTAGTAAAATTAGTTCGTTTTTTAGAAGAAAAAAATATTCGTTGGAAAATATTAGGGAATGGTTCTAATTTAATTTTCCAAGATGGTTTATATGATGGCGTATTAATTAGTTTAAGTAATTTAAATCATATGGAGATAAACGATACTGAGATTACAGTGGAAGCAGGTTATTCTCTTCCTAAACTTGCTATGAAAGCTGCCAAGGCATCACTGACTGGATTAGAGTTTGCTGCCGGTATTCCGGGCACAGTAGGGGGAGCCCTTTTTATGAATGCTGGTGCTTATAAAAGTGATATGGGGTATATTGTCCAAGAAGTTACTTTCTTAGATGGGAATTTAGAATTGAAGACATTTACGAATCGTGAATGTGATTTCCATTATCGTACTTCTTATTTTAAGAAACATCCAAAATGTATTTGCTTAAGTACTAAAATTTTATTAAAACGAGGTACCAAAGAAGCTATCTTAGCAGTTATGGAAGATCGTCGTAAGAGAAGAGTAGAGTCACAACCATTAGAATATCCAAGTGCTGGTAGTGTATTCCGTAATCCTGAAGGCGATTATGCTGGGCGTTTGATTGAAAGCCTAGGATATAAAGGAAAGTTATATGGAGGAGCAATGGTGTCGGAAAAACATGCGAACTTCATTATTAATAAAAATCATGCGACTGCAAATGATATTATCGATTTGATTCACGATATTCAAAAGCGTGTTAAAAAAGAATACGGAATCGATTTAAAATTAGAACAAGAAATTGTCGAATCAAAAAGTTCCAACTAGTGAGTTGGAACTTTTTGGTGAATACTGGTCGAATTCTCATTTTTCAAGGGACGTATTTGTAATCCGATATAAATCACTTGGGTTTGAATAATAGTAAATAAGATACCATATATAACAGACCAAATACCAAAGGTTGCAACACCAACGACTAACACAATCATTCCAATGATACGTAATATAATTGCTGGATTCCACTTAGGATGTAATTTATGGAGGTAAAGAGCAATGACATCATAACCAACCGTAGAAGAATCTTGACTTAGACAAAGGTAATGACCTAGTCCAACGAGTATTCCAGCGATGATAACGCATACGAATGCTGGAATATCAAAAGTAATTCCTGTCCAATGAAAGAAGTTAAAGAAAATCACATAACAAATACTACTGTAAAGTGATCTTAAGAAGAATTCTTTCCCTAAAAATACTCTTCCAAAAATTAACAAAAGAATCGTTAGAGGAGTACTAATGTAACTAATATCAACTTGAAGATAATGTGAAATTAAAAGAGAAGTACTGGTGACACCACCATTAATAATTTCATTTGGTACAGTTAAAAAAGCATATGCCGCGGTTAATAGTAAATTGCCAATGGTAATGATCACATAACTCATATCATTTACTCCTCGTATAATATATTTTGTAAGTTATTTTTGACTTACAATTTAACATCTT
>USRP01000019.1 GCA_900557185.1 uncultured Mycoplasmatota bacterium | reverse complement strand
GCATGTCTTAGGCATGCCGCCAGCGTTCATCCTGAGCCAGGATCAAACTCTCCAAAAAAATTTATCTTCATTTTATTTTTTCTTCTTGTTTTTCCCTAACTATTGGAATTAACGTTTTGCTCAGTTTTCAAAGATCATTCATTGAATTTCTTCAATTTCTCTCGCTTTCTCGTTGAAAGCACTACTAATATATCATTTGCATTTTTCATTGTCAATACTTTTTTTGACTTTTTTTATAAAAATTAACATAATGTTGATAAAGGTGATTCCCTTTACTCTATATTATATGTATCAGGGTAAAAAAAATACCAACATTTGGTATTTAATTACTCTTCTGGATTTGCTTCACTTGTTTTTGATACTGCTCATAATATTTTAAATTTCTAGCTTTAGAAAACGCAAAGAAATGATTTTTATATTCGTGGATCAATTCATCTAAAGCTCCATTAATCACACAGTCCAATTCTTTGGAATAATGCATTATCTTTTTATGATATTGATACTCCATACGATCTAAAATTTTATAACTCCCATTTGGAAATACACGAAGGTCTAAATCATAATCTATATACTTAATTGTATTATCCTCAATTAAAAAGGGTGTCGCGATATTACAATAATAGTAAATTCCATTCTTTTTTAATTGAACAATAATGTTGTACCAACGATCTTTAAAGAAGTATAAAATCGCCGGTTCTTTCGTTTTCCAATAACTACCGTCTGATTCTATGACTAATGTTTTGTTATCACCAAATACAATATAGTCATCTTGAATATCTAATACAACCGCTTCATCCCATGAACGATGTGGTTTTTTATTATGTTTATAACACTGTATCTGTAAGCAATCCCCCACTTTCAACTCTTTCATATTAACCTTCCTTCGACATCATTATATAATAAAGAGGAAAAAAAAGAAAGTAAAAAACTTTACTTTCCATTTAACTGTTCTTCTAAAACTGCAAAAGCTTTTTGAAATTGATCATCATTATCATGAGTTGGATTTTCTAAATAACTATCGTTTAATTCAATTGTTACATCAGGAGTAATTCCTTTTTTATGAACCCAGTTACCTTTTGGAGTCAACCATTTTTTCGTTGTAAATTTATATTGTGTTCCATCTTGCAATGTATTCAACTCTTGAACAGTACCTTTTCCATAGCTTTTTGTTCCTACTACTTTTGCCCCATATGATTCTTTCATCGCTGCTGTAAATAATTCTGAGGCCGAAGCAGATCCTTCGTTTTGTAGTAAGACAACTGGATAATCTTTCGTTTCTTTTCCAATAGAATAGTATTTCGTCTTTTTGTCTTTGTCTTCAATTTGATAAAGAACATGTTTCTTATCCATAAATAGAGATAGCATATCAGATACAACGGTCAGATGGCCACCTGTATTACCACGTAAGTCAATGACCATTCCTTCTACTTGTTCTTTTTCTAATTTCTCAACTGCTTTTTTAAATTGACTATACGTTGTTGCGGAAAAAATATCGATTTGAATATATCCCATTTTATGATTGTTTCTCTCAATCACTTCTGAAGAAACAGATTGAATAATGATAATACTTCTTTCTAATTTAGCTGTTTTCTCTTCTCCTTCATGTGTATATACAACTTGGAAATTTCCATCTTTTTTCTTTTTCGTATAGTTCGAAAATTCACTTGTTTTTTGTTTTGTCAAATCTTTATCATCAATTTTCTTAATAATATCTCCAGCTTGAATACCTGCTTTATCCGCTGAGGAATTTTCAAACACGCGAGAAACAACAATATTCATATCTTGATCGTTATAAACTTCTAAGCCAACACCCTGATAAGTTCCTGCCAAAGTAGCATCAAAATTAGAAGAAGTATTCTTATCTAAATAAGTTGAATATGGATCGTCTAATCCTGACAACATTCCTTTAATGGCATTATCAATTAATTCTTGTTCATCTACATCTTCATAGTAACTGTCTAGTACATTTTGATAAGTATCAATAAATTCCTGTAAAGCAGTATCCTCAGAATTTTTCTGTTTCGTTTCTTCTTTTAAATAAAAAGCACTGACAAAAACATAAGTCATCAAAATAGATACCATTGCTGTTACAACAATTAAAAAAATCACTTCTACATTAGTAAATGGATTTTTTGTAGCTCGCTTGATCTTCTTATGTTGTGCATGATGTTCCTGCTTTTTATGTTCAGTTTTTAATAAATCATTTTCAGTTTGTTTTTCCATAGCATCACCTTTTATTACTATATCATATTTTTTAATTTATTGTCCATGTTAAAAATAAGAAACAAAAATTTTACAAAAAAAGAAAGCACTACTGTGCTAACTCTTTTAATTCTGATGCGATAGAATCATTTTGATAAACATCTGTAATCTTATGATCTGTTACTTTTAATAAAGCTTTATTTTGAATACGGAAGTCTGCTATCTTTTCAGGTTGTAAATTTTCTTCTTCACTCAAATATTTTTTATTAAAAGAATCATCTAAATCAACTGTATAAATATCTAAATGATCTCCCTCGTTTTTATATGTTGTAATATATGAATCGTATAATGATTGATATGGATCATCACTATAGTTTAATAATACATAATATTCAGATGGAGATTGATTTAAAATTTCCCCAATCATAATCTTATCATATTGAATGATTGCTGTAACAGGTGTATTATCCACTTGATTGTTACGCTTATTCATATACTTACTAACATAACCAGTTAGAAAATAAAAAATGGCAAATAAAATTAAAATAATAACAATAATTTTAAATAATCTACTTCCTTCATCTGCCGTTGAAATTTCTTTAATTTGCATTTTATTTTTACTCATTTTTATCACCACGTATTTATTATAACATAAATCAAAAAAAAGGAAATAGTTTTTTCTATTTCCCAATTGGCATAACACTTACAGAATTAACAACCGATAACATTTCTTCCTGTGATAAAGAAGAAGCTGTAATATAATATTCAATATTATCATCAATCCAAGTCACACTAGAATCAGTTAGTGCTCCAACACCACTTGCTAATAAAACTGGCTCTCCATCAACTGGTGTTACAGTTATTTCAGAACTAACAGGAGAGGTCTCTTGGACAAAAACAAAGGGATTCGCTCCTGCAAATGTTAAAATAACACGTTCACCAGTTTCTTTATCTACTTTATCTTGACTCTCCAGACTTGTATTTTTGGGAATATACATCGGATAAATAATATCATCCATTTCACTTACTTCTTTTTCTTCTTTTACATTTTCACGTGCAACTTCCATATTATTATTTAATGCAAAATAATTCTTTTTAAAACTTGCATTGTCATCTATCTTTTTAAATTTCATAGAGATACTGATATTTCCATTTTTGTCATACACTTCTACCGTTTTAAAATTCAGATCTTTGTCTAATGCAATTTTTTGCTTTACTAAATTTTTATTGCTTACATAGTTCACTTTTGTAACAAATTCATAACCATTCTCTGTTTTTTTAAATTCTCGATTCTCTTCATTTTTCATATCATCTAACAATGGCTGTAAAATATATGATTGTGAACTATTATATGGCCAATCGCTTTGAAATTTAAAACTTTTATTCAACGATGGCGTTAAAACGTACACACCTTCATCATTACGCAATATAATTTGTTCATGATTATTTGTTTTATTTTTTAATAAAACACGAAATTGATTTTCTTTTTGATAAGAGACTGTTACATCATATGCATATTGATCTTCATTACTATATATATTTAAGTCTCCAGTCACTTGATATGCATCCATTTTTTCTACCTTTTTATCTAGTTTATCGACTATACTTTTCGCGCTCTCTTTGCCACAACCCGATAATAGAAAACAACCACATAACAATATCAAAAAAACAATTCTTTTTTTCATTTTTATCACCCCAATATTTCATTCATTAAATTATATGGAATACAATTTTGTTTATGAATGAATATTTTTTTAAAATTCGGATATGATAAAAAAGAAAAGAAAGGAAGGTATTATGGAAACATTACAAAAAATCGCATTAGTATTTACAATTATTGGTGCCGTTGTATGGGGAATCTATGGACTATTTGATATTAACATTGTCGCTTCCTTATTCGGTGACCAATCTATGATTGCGAGAATTATATATATCCTAGTAGGAATATGTGGTCTTATTAATATTGGAATCTTTTTTACTGATTTGGATCGAAAATAAAAGAATACTTATCATTTTTTTGATATGTATTCTTTTTTTATTGTTCTTAAAAAAAACAGATAAGAGTTACTTATCTATTTTTTTACGATTTTAATTTTTACTTTCTTCGTTTTTGGAATATATTGAATACGAACATCTTCTCCCTCTACTTCAACTGGAACTTCATGTTCTCCTTCTGTATATCCATCCAAATCCAAATAAGCAGTAATATCTTCTGTCTTAATTGTATCTAATACGGTGTTAACACCTTTTAATACAACTGAAACTTTAGTATCGGCTGCTGAAAGTCCTTGAACAGTGTATTCATCACTTAAATTACGATATTCGATTGATACATCATTTACTTCTTTGTCAACTGACTTACCAAGTTTTACATTAATTGTAATATTATTAACACTCATAGAACGAACACCAACAGGACGTTTAATTTCTTGTTTGTATTGTCTATCTGTATTTAGATCTTTTACATCAATGTATACTGGAACATATCTTAATTTATCTAAAGCACTTTCACTACCATATACTGTAACACGTGATTCATTTGTTGTAATTTCACTAATCGCATATCCAAAACTAATATCTCCATTTGGAATAACACGAATTGGTAATTCTTTACTTGGTGAATCAATCGTTACTTCTGCTGAAACTTTGCTTGGTACGATTTCTACATTTACTGAATCACCATTTTTATCGTATGCTTTTAAAGGAATATCATTTAATTTTACAGTTCCTTCTTCTTGTGAGATAAGGTTTTCAATATCAACTAATGCTTTAACAGTTGAAACTTCTTTTAAGCGATGTTCTGCTCCTTTAATAACAACTTTATCTGTATTTAAATTTACACTTTTTAATACTAACTTACTGTCTAATGAATCTTGATTCAAAATATCTGTATCAAGCGTTCTTGTCTCAGATACTTTTGGATAAATCATAACCGTTGCGACACTTGGATTTACTTTATATTCAATAGAAGGTAAAATCTGATTGTATTTAATATTTACCTTATGCATACCAGGTTTTAAATCTGATAAATCTACAGTAATATCTTGCGATGGACTTTGTTTTGCGAAATATAAATCCGCTTTACGACCAATTAAAGTAACATCTACTTTTTTTGGTAATCCTTCAACAACATATGCTTCTTCATTATAAGTGGCATGAACAGGTTGTTCTTTTAATACTTCTGCTGAATTTTCAGAGAATAATAAAATCTTTTGATCAATCACAACAAACACAATAATTGCCATAAATAAAGATAAGAATAATAGTGTGTTTGTTTTTGACAACCAACGTTCTATTTTTTTACTTGAAGCTTTAAAGGAATCGCTAATCCATAATACAACTTTTGTAATAGGAACAACAATTTTACGATCAATAATCTTCCAAATATTGCGGAAAAAGATTCTGAATGGTCTAAATAGCTTCATTCTCATCATCCTCCTCTTCATCCGTTGTTACAAATGCTTTCTTTGGACGTAATTCATCTAAAAGCATTAATTTAAATTCATCTAAGGTTAAATTATAATTTAAAACACCACCAATAGCAATTGAAATTCTTCCTGTTTCTTCAGAAACAACTAAAGCAATACAATCTGTTTCTTCACTAATTCCAAGAGCCGCACGGTGTCTAGTTCCTAAACGTTTACTAATTTTCATACTATCACTTGTTGGGAATACAGCTCCTGCACATGTAATTTTATCCCCTTGGATAATAACACCACCATCATGCATTGGATTGTTTGGGAAGAATAGAGAGATTAATAAGTCACTCGAAATATCAGCATATATTTTCTTAGCTTTTTCGATATATTCTGTCAAACTATTATCACGTTCTAAAACAATCAATGCTCCAATATGTGCTTTCTTTAAATAATCAACTGCTTGAATAATCTCATAAACCATTTTTTCACGTTCATCTACAGTCAATACCTTATGACGACCTAGTAATTGACTACGCCCTAATTGTTCTAACACATTGCGAATCTCTGGTTGGAAAATAATAATGAGCGCAAGTGGTCCCCACATAATAACATAGTCTAATAAATATCCGATTGTGACAAGATCTAATAAATCACTGACAATCTTTAAAATAACAATAAATAAAATTCCTTTAAACAAAAGAATCATTTTTACATTTTTTCTTAAACTTTTTAAAATATAATAAAAAACAAGCCATACCAGTAATACATCTAGCAGTCGTTTTCCGAACAGAATCATACTATCAAATGTCATATATTACCTCCATCTACACTATAACCAATTATACCATAAGTTGTTACACTTTAAAACAAAAAAGAGACAAAGTCTCTTTAAATTTTCCATTCATCCATTTCATCTGATGTCTCATCACTTAGTTTTGGAGCTGCAATTTCATCTTCTTCTGCAGTACTTTCTTCTGCCTGAGAAGGATTAGAAGCACCATAAATATCACTATCATTAATTTCTTCTACTACCGGCGGTGTATCTTCTTTTTCTTCTTCTACTTTTGGTTCTTCAGAAGCTTCTGATACACTTTCTAAATCTTCTAGAGGCTCTAATGGTTCTAAAGAATCTAATTGTTCAGTATCTGCTTGTTCCTCTGTTTTTTCTTCTGGATTGTCATGATGTTTATAATCTTCTGGCACTGAGAATTCTTCTCCAAATTTTGGCTTTTCTACTGGTGCGTATAAAGATTCATCAACCGTCACGTCTGTTTCTGGAGCATCCGCTGCAGATTCTGTTTCTTCTACTACATTAGAATCATCTTGCTTATTTTCTTCAATCTTTTCCGCAGAAACCGTATCACTTGTCATTGCAAAAGGATCTTCAAATCCTAAACTATCAGCGGTACTATTTACTTCTGCTACTGGACTTACTAATGGAGTAACAGGAATTTCATTATTTAAAGTTTCTGCTTCTCTTTTATTTTCTTCCTCTATAGTCTTTTTATGTTCTTTCTTTTTTTGTTTATTCTCATGGATAAAATCAGTTTTCTCTGCCAAATATCCGATTAATGCCATTACTAAAATAATTGAAATAACAATAATCCAAATATAGTTATTAATGATAAAATCCATAATTCCCCTCCTATTCTTATACTACTTTCAGTTTATCACATTTATCTTTTGATAACAAGTATTTATTTTTCTAAATAATCTGCACCTTTAAATGGTTCTTCTTGTAATAAACCAGGATAGTTTTGTTGACGTAATGCTTCGTAAACCATAATGGCAACAGTATTGGAAACATTCAATGCTCGAACACCATCAGTCATTGGAATACGCATACAATGTTCTAAATCATCCTGTAAGATTTCTTTCGGAATACCTGTACTTTCTTTTCCAAAGATAAAATAAATGTTTTCATTGCAATCATGATAATCAAATGTTGTATGTGGTTTTCTTCCATATCTTGTTAGATAGTAATAAGTACCAGGATTTTTACTTTTAAAATCCTCATAGTTTTCATATACCGTATAATGACACTTAGAAATATAATTGACACCACTACGTTTAATACTATGTTCATCTAAACGAAAGCCGAGTGGTTTAATCAAATGTAAATGCGTATTTGTGGCAACACAAGTACGCATAATATTTCCTGTATTTTGTGGAATTTCTGGTTGATACAGTACTACATGAATCATTTTAATAAACTCCGTTCTTGTCTAAAAAGTGTTCTACATCTTGAATACTAGAAACACGAGAAACTGTATTCATAACATCCATGATTTTACCATCGCGGAAATACCATAAATTAGGTGTAACAGATAAATCAATTGATTGATTTTTTAATGTATCTGATAGATACTTGTCTTCATAATCATCATAGATACTAGAATCTGTAATCATACTACTATCTAAATAGATAAATTCATTTGTTAATTCTTTACGGATAATTAAATCATGTAGTTCATCTTCTAAACTTTTATTTTCAGTACTATCACTTGGAGCTAAATAAACAATGACATTTGGATTATCTAATAAATAGCTGGATAATTCATCACTCTTTAACTCTGACACTACTCCATCCATTACGTTAGATTTTTCCACACTCTGTGACATTTGATACCATCTCACACAGTACGCAACAATTCCTAAACTAACAATAATAACAAGTGCGAAAATAATATAATTCTTTTTTGGAATTTCTCTCATATGCATCCTCCTATTCCATATCTTCTTTCACTTCTACATCTTGAATGGTTACCACTGGTAATGTAATGTGTTCTTCGGCTGCTAATTCTTTAAAGTTCTCTCTAAACTTAGCTAATTCTTTCACGATGCTATCTGGATAAATACGTTTACTAGTCTTGATTGCTGTATAAACATCTTCCAATGTTACCTTGTCTTTATTTTGGAATAAGGCATTGGAAAAAGCTTGAGTTAAAACCGACAAGGCAACATCTGGATACATAGCTGACAATCCATAAACACGTTTAAATTCTGAAGTTGCATCGACAATGGCTTCCATTAAAGTCTGAACAACATAACCATTATATGCGAATTTGACACCAGTTTGTTTTTCTAATTTTGGAAGTGTTCCCATTAATATTTTAACAGTGGTATCACGATCCGGTTCTAATACGTCAATACGTTCAAAACGTCTTAAAAAGGCACGGTCACGAACAACATAAGTATCATATTCAATCGTTGTTGTTGCTCCTACTACTTTAATCTCACCACGGTCTAATCCGGCTTTTAACATATTCGCTAAGTCCATAGATTCACCTTTTCCAATTAAAGTATGAATTTCATCAATAAATAAGATAATTTTACTTTTATGTTTTAGTTCATCAACTAACAAATGCATAATCATTTCTTCTTGATTTCCAACTTGTACTTTTCCAACTAAAGAACTAGAAACTAATTTGATAATGTGATAATCCTTTAATGCATTTGGTACATTTCCACGTTGGATTAAATAAGCAAGTCCCTCGACAATGGCTGTTTTACCAATACCAGGTTTTCCGACTAACAGTCCTGACTTTTCTGGTGTTAATAAAACAATCATTAATCTCTTCAACTCTTCTTCACGAGCAATTGCAGGATTTGTCACATAATTTTTTAACGTTAAATCTTCCCCATAAGTGTCTAAGACACTAAAGGATAATTCATCTGTATCAGTAGGAATCGGAGCAATAGGCTGTACTGATGAGTCCACAACAGGGGTATCGTTCTCCAATACTTCTTGATTTAATTCCATACCAGCTTCTTCACTTAAAGAACCAATACGCATGCTATCTACTTCATTTGTAGATTCAGAGCCATCAATAAACTCTATTTTCTCCATATGATTCCCTCCTATTCTTCAATATAACCATTTTTTTGAAACATCGATACAATGACATCACGATCTTGATCTCCACGAATACGATTATAAGAACTTTTTTCTTTTCCGTTCTCAATAAATACCGTCATTGGAGTAGCATTTCCATAACTAATCTTCGCATTTAACTTAGAATTTTCCGTATCGCTTAATTTACTTACATCGATAAAATAAACTTTTACTTGATATTCTTTTATAACACTATTTAACTTAGGTTCATATGTTGCACAATGAGAACAACTACTAGAACCAATAAATAAAATAAAACTTTGTTTCTCATCTAGCATTTTCATTACAGTATCAAATGACACTTCTTCATAAGTTGTATATTTAGAACATGCTGTAATAAATGTAACTGCTAATACAGCACAAAGAAGACATAACCATTTTTTCATTTTCATCATCCTTCACTTTACAATTATATACTATAATTTGAAAAATGAAAAGAGCTAAGCCCGGTTATAAAGAAAAAATAGCCATAAAGATTTATGACTATTTCACAATTCCGTAAATAATTGTATCGTTAAATTCAAATTCTTTATTTTCAATCATTTTTTTTGTTCCTACCGTATCAGAAACATACCAAACTCCATTTTCATTTTGGAAAACAACTCCATCATCACAGTAAATCGCATTATGTTCTGTTGCTTGGAAAAGATATGTCATTTGTTCTAATGACTTATCCATACTACGATAAACTTGATAATGTTCTCCTTCTTTTTTCCATAAATAATAATAGTTGGATTTCTCATCGAATTCTAATATTTCATTGTCTGATTCTCTGACAATACTACTAGAAGCAAAATATAACTCACTATTTAATGCATCGTAAATATTACGATTTTCAAACTCTTTACCATTATAATATAAAATCATTCCTTCTTCATTGTCACACTTATGGATTAATTGATCACGAACATCAAAGTAATATTGTACACGATTACTACGATCCATAATATAAACACGATCGCCTACAACTCCTTGAATATAGGAATCAAAAGAAATAGTAACTGGCATTTTAATTTGATCTACTTTGCCGGTATTTACATTCACATAATACCATTGTTGAAAGTCATATGATTCATCATAATCAGCAACTAAATAATAACCTTGAATAAAAGCATGTAATGGCTGATCATAATGATCAGAAGAAAATAAAGTGATTGTTTGTACTTGTCCATCCATATCGATAATTGTAAGTCCACGATAAGTACTGATACCTATTTTCTGAATGGCAGAAGGTAATGTTTTTTCAATTTCTATTTGTGCTTCTTCTTTACTACCATCTGTTTGTGGCATAAATTTTTTTAACTGTTTAAAATATTTCTTATCTACTGTTGCATCTAATTTCGTATCATTCAAACGAATCTCATGGTATGGATACAATATTTTCGTATGCTTATCTTGACAAATCATATCAGTTAATATTTTTTTATCTTGGAAAAGTGGTAAATAACAACTGTATTTATTCGTTTGAATGGTTTTCACATCTTGAATAAATTGTTGATGTCCATCTAAATCTTTTTTCCATACACGAAATTGATAATTTTCTTTATCGATATTAATATTAAAGTCATAATATTCATTTGTATTTTTTGCTTTGGTATGTCTTTTCTCTTCAATGGTAATTGCATTTCCATTATTCATAATCTCATAACGATATACCGTATTACCACGGAATACAAATAAAATTCCTTTTAATAAAAAGTAAAGTAAAAATAAGCCAACCATTGATACAAATAATTTTTTCATACAACGCCCCACTTTCTATGATAAAGGTGCGAAAAGACGCAAGATTTTTTGTAGTGCTCTTACAAAAATACTACGTTTTTTCATATCTTGTAAATAAAGTTCTCGACTGCGTTTCATATCTTCAAAGAAAGCTTCTTTATTTTTTAAAGCAAAGTCTCTTTGATAGATCAATGCATTTAACTCATAGTCTAACACAAAAGAACGTATGTCTATATTACAGCTTCCAATATTTGTAACAAAATCATCAATGACAATACTTTTTGCATGTAAAAAACCTTCTCTTAAATATATTTTAGCACCTGCTTTTAACAATTCTTCAGCATATAATAATGTAATTCCATAGACATATGGTTTATCTGGTTTTTGTGGCAACATAATTCGCACATCTATTCCCGATAAACAAGCCATTCTAAGAACTGTTAAAAAAGTTTCATCAGGTACAAAATATGGTGTTTCTATATAAATATATTTTTTCGCACTCATAATCATTTTAATATAAGATTCTTTAATATAAGATGTTTCGCTATCAGGTCCACTCGATAGAATCTGAACACCCATATCATTATCTACTGAGGAAGATGTCATAGACTTATCAAAAATATCTTCGATAAAGAATGGTTGTTGATTACTTTTATCTTGCTTATAGAGAAAATACCAATCACATAGAAAACGTAATTGCATGATTGCCACACTCTCACCAACAAGACGAATCGCGCTATCTCTCCATGGTTGAATTCGTGGATATTTTGATAAATAGTCATCTCCAACATTAATACCACCAGTATAAGCAATTTTACCATCAATTACGACAATTTTACGATGGTATCGATAATTAAAATGAAACCATGTACGCAACAAACTTGGTAAAAATGGCAGTACTTGTCCACCAGCTTCTTTTAATGGTTCAAAATCTTTGATATGTGTTTTTAAACATCCTAAGCGATCATATATTAATTTTACTTGAACACCCTCTTTTGCTTTTTTAGTTAGTAATTGCAACAATTCCTGTCCCACTTGATCTTTCGTTTTATAAATAAAATAGGCAATATGAATACTCTTTTTCGCATGTTTTATATCTTCGAACAAATCATCAAACTTCTCATGAGCATCAGTATACAATTTACAATCATTTTTTAAAGTAAGAAGACTACTAGAATTCTTTTCATTTAGTAAAATCATATCCTGGTAATATTGATACGCTTTAGGAAGTGATCCACTATGATGTAATCTTAAGAAGGCTTGTTTATATTCTTCTTCTACTTTTTCTAAGGAATACTTACGAGTCATTAATTTTAACTTATAAGTACTACCCAACATGAAATATAAAAGCAATCCAAAAACTGGCATAAAAGTAAGTACTAATAACCATGATAAAGTAACTGTTGGTGTTTTCTTTTCAAAGAATAAAAGTAAAACAACTGCGATTAAATTAATCACATAAAGTGACAATACAAATACTAAGCTAAAATCCATCATACCACCAATATTAGTATAACACAGAAAAACACGATTTTAAAAACCGTGTTCTATGATATCTAATCATCTATCATATATTCTAAATAAGACGCAGCAAGTTTCATCATTGGAAAAAAGTGAAATTTCTTACCAATCTCTTCTTGATGTTCTTTTATTTGACACCAATGCTTTAACACCATTCCCATATAGTGATTATCTGTTTCACTACGTTTTAATTCCTCTTTAATAGATTGAATATCTAATAATTTGGTATTTTTAAATCTCTTCTTTAATAAGTGATGAAACTTTCTAGCTGTATAAACTTTATCTTCAGAAAGTGCGAAACTTTTTCCCAAAAGCTCTAATATTTCTAGAGTAAATGTTTCTAAATCCTTAGATTTATATTTGATATATGCCTTTTGTTTTGAATCCAATAATTGATAAAATGGTTCAAAATATTGATGTGTTAATTTTTTTAATTCACCACGGTAAAAGGTATAGTAATTACCTTCTAACTTATGAAAGGTCTTTAATGTATCAAAAAAACCTAAACGCATGGCACGACGAGCTAATGTTTTATCAAATACAAGAAAAGATCCTAAATCACAACGTGGCGTAATATATGTAATGGGAACAGAACGATCTTTTACTTTTTTCTTCAGACCAATTGCTTTTAAATCTACCGCAATAATTTCATCAGCACCTAAATCAAGTGCTAACTGAATTGGAATATTATCATAATAACCACCATCAATATATTTTTTACCATGAATCTCTTTGACAGGAAATGCTGGAAAACAAGAAGCAGAAGCAATTAAATAATCTTTCAACTCTTGTGGTTTAATATCTTTTTTACAGATAGAAACTGGTTTCATATCACTTAGATTCACTGTAATGAGACCAAAATCGATAGGAGAACGATAAAAACGTTTAACATTTAAATATTTATCTAATGTTTCTTCCAAACGACTGATATCCATACCACCGTTTAATATTCCTTTGGCATATGTTAACAAGATATTCTTTTTTCCTTCTAATGTGTGATAATCTCCATCCATATGTTCAAAAACATGGGCAAAACTCATGTGATACCACATATGAACTGCTTTAAAATAATCTTTTTGAACAAAAAATGCTCCATTTAAAGCACCAACACTAGTACCAGTAACAATCGAATAATTTAATTTTAATTTTCGCAGTGCTTTCCATACTCCAATTTGATAAGCACCTTTTGCTCCTCCACCTGATAATACAATTGCTCGTTTCATACTACCACCATTTTTATTATATATGGCGACTATGATAAAGTAAAGATGCTTCTATAAATGCTTCTAATATTTTTTGACTATTCACATCTGTATCTATATTTAATTCTGGATGAAATTGAACCCCAATACAAAAACGACACTGAGGATATTCAATTGCTTCAATCACTCCATCAGCACTAATGGCAGCAATTTTGAATTGAGAATCTTTTTGCACCTCATAATGGTGGATACTATTTACTTCTATCTTTTCTTGTTTTAAAATTTGATATAATTTTGATTTTGTATCAACAAAGGTCTGGTGTACATACTTTTTCTTACGATTAAAATGGCTGTTTTCTTTCTCAATTTTTTTCAAATTAGGTTGCTTATTATAAAAAGACATGACTTGCATTCCCATACATATTCCTAGTAATGGAATATTTTTTTCGATTGCTTTAGCAACAACATAACGGTCATATTCATAACTAATATCTCCTCCTGGTAATAAAATTCCATCAGTGACTTCTAATTGTCTATCTATCATTTCTTTTTCTTCTGGTGTTAATTTTGATAATTCACGAGGTATACTACGGCGATATTCTACTGTTTGTGGAGGAAGAATTAGAAAAGGAATTCCTCCTGACTTTATGACTGCCATTCTCTCTTTTTCTTGTACAGATATTAATGGCATTTCTGTTTTAGATTCCTCGCTACGACCTAAAATTCCTATGAATGGTTTCATATTTTACCTCCACTTTACTATATGTATATTTCATTTATTTGGTTCTATAAAACTAGGTAAATCACTCACACATCAAATGCTTCATCGCATATGTTATATTGAAAACAAATAAAGGGGTGGATAATATGTGTAATAACAAAGATGCTTCAAACAACAATGACTGCCGTTGCATCGCTGAAATACTTACAGTCATCTGTATTCTACAACAAAATGCGAATTGCAAAGCTGATAACTGCCTAGATACTTGTGACAGAGGTTTTCTAGGTTGTGGTATTACAACACCATTAAGTTGTAACACAAGACCAGTTATCTTATATACTTGTTGTGGAAATGGAACACCATGGAGTATGCCAACAACAAAAGAAGATGTCACATGTGGAAATGTAGGTGTTACTTGTTCTAACGTATTTCGTGTAGAAAAAATAGACGGTTGTTGTGCAACATTCCGTGTCTTAGCACCTAATCCAGATACAGCTGATGTTGCAAATCCATATGTAGCAACAAATTCATTCTTTACAATGAATTTAAACTGTGTATGTGCATTACGTTGTTTAAACGATACATTTGTCTGTATCTAAAAAAGAACCGAACGGTTCTTTTTTTATTCACGAAAATAAATATCCTGTATCTGATTTACTGGAATCAATTCATTATCCATTGTAATTAGTTGTCCTTGATGACTACCAATTACTTTTCTTACCATACGTTCTCCATTGTTTAACACAATTTCAACATCTGCTTTATATACATAAGTAGGAGATGAAAACATATTTTGTATTTTCTCATAAATTGTATTACCACGTATGGAGCGATTGTTACGATCTCCTTGTGGTATTTCTTCTTTTGTTTTTGAATAATAAACATTGCGATTATTCTGCACAGGATTTGTTAAATGATTTTGAAATACTTTCGGTAATTTTTTATCCATAATAACCTCCACTATACTTATATGTCTATGAATCAAACTTATGTCCAAAAATATATCCAACAACAAGACACATTAATCCTGCGACAATATCAGTGACTGTGTAATTTCTAGATAACGTTTCTAAAAATAAATATAACAACGATGAAAGAGAAAAACCTAAAATACCACAGTAAGTAATTTTGTAATGTTTATTTAATAGATAGTCCATCATCCATACCATAAATAAAATGCCAAATAATAATCCAATAACATATGGAAAATAAGTTCCCATAGAATGAAATACAAAAGAAATATTTCCTATTTTTTGAATCATATTTAAATAGGTAGGATAGAGACCTAAAATCATAAAGAGTGCCGTACCACTAATTCCTGGTATTACCATCGTGAATGCATCAATCAATCCAATTGCTAACATTAAAAGAAACATCATTGTTGGAGAACTTGTCTGCAATTGTGTATCCATCATTTGAAACCTACTTAAGAAAAATACAAAAAAGAAAGATAGTAAAAAAACAATAAAATACGAAGGATGAAAAATATCTTTGTCCATTTTGTGATAAATACTAGGAATACCACCCAGAATTAAACCAATAAACAATAACATAGTTGTTAAATAATAATGTTCTAAAGCAAAGGATACAAGATGACTACAACATACCATGGCAAAGAGAATACCAATGGCTAGACTTCCCAAAAAAAGAGTATTCTTGATAATATCTTTACGATAATGTCGTATAGCATGGATCGCTTGATCATAAACACCGAAACTCATGGCTAACATCGCTCCACTTACACCTGGTAAAATTTTACCAATCCCAATAAAACATCCTTTCACAACGTCAAGGAAATATGCCATGAATTTCACCTCAATTCAGTATATGACAGAAATGAGAAGATATGAAAAAAAAGAGCTATGCTCCTTTTTTAGAAAGTATAATGATTAGGAAATAGATATCATATATCATTCCGACCATTGGAATCACATAAATTGGTAATTTCCCAAAACATAGTAATAGTAATAAACATATTTGTAAGAATAGAAATAAGATAGTACCTAACCAAGAGCGCTTACGTAAACGATTGGCTGTTCTTTTAACTGTTTCTAAATCTTTTACACTATGAATTAAGATTTCAGTATCATGACAAAAATCATCTTCTAAATTTTTTATCATAATATTTAAATCAGCATGATGATCAGCTAATAATTTTTGATTACTAGATACAAACGTAAATAACTTCTTCTCTTGAAAACGATATCTTTCTAAAGCACGATTTTTATCTGATAATGTTAAATGGCTTAAATGTTCTGAAATTCCTAATTGTTGACATACCATTGCTACAAAATTTTCCGCTTCACTACTGACAACTGTGATATGCTGTAATCCACCTTTACGACAGTGTTGTAAGCAAGTTGAGATATCTGGTTTTAATTCATCTCTTACCACAATATATCCAGCATATTCTTTATCGATAGCAATATGTAAAACTGTTCCAATTTCTGTTGGTGGTTCTTCGACCCAGACACCAAACTTTGTTAACAATCCTTCATTCCCTACCAAAACCGTTTGTTTTTCTACATCTACTTTTACACCTAATCCAGATAATTCTTGATAGTTACTTAAAATACTCGTATTAATACGTTTCCCATAGCTATGTTTAATCGCTAACGCAACTGAATTAATTGAATACTCTTCTGCACAGGCAACATAATATAATAATTCTTCATCTGTATAACGGGTATGATTGACGATTTTAGCAACGATATCTCTACCATAAGTCAAAGTACGTTCCAAATCAAAAATCACGTGTTTCATACCACTTAATAAATCCAATGGTTCCTTACCCCTCACAAAAATACCACTTCTTTTTAAATGATTCCACTCTGTATTCCAATACAATAATAGGAAATCTCCAAGAAAACCAAGATGAGATAATAAGAACAAAGAACATAAAAAGAGATAAGAAAAGTTTTCCTGTGGAAAAAAGATAAGTATTCCAATCACAAATAAAATGAATAACCATATTATCGTTTTGTATACGGACAAACATGTTTTAATACGTTGTAGTGTTCTGGGACAAGCTGTTTCAAAATCTCTCATAAACTCTTCCATTTGAATCCATTTAGAATGAGCAAAGTCTTTCGTTACTTGAATGGCAATGACCCCATCCTTATTCATCATGCCGCCATATACTTCCATATGTAAGTGAGTTGTCACTGCCTTTTCCTGTGGACTTAAAATATCGTACATCACATGACTTTTACCATCGATAATAATTCCATCAACAGGAATTCTCTCTCCTGGTTTCACATAAATAATATCATCCACTTGAACATCTTTAGCTGGAACACGAACAATATGATTCTCTTGCTTTATATTAGCAAATTGGAATGACTCAGCAGTAGAAATATTGGATTTATGCAAAAAGTGATATAGGATTCCCTCTATTAAATGCATGAAATTAGTTAGACTTAAAATTACGATAGATAATACAGGCTGTTTTAAAAGAAATAATATTACTACAGCAATACCAACAAAAATACGTTCTTGCCAATAAGAGAATGGTGAAAAAGAGTTTTCCTGTGGATAAAATAGTAAAATCAAGCCAGTAAAAATACTAGTCGTAAATAATACTGTGGATAACAATGTTTGGGTTTTAAAAAAGTAGGATAAAGCAAACAATAATAGAGAAATTACAAATAAAACTGTGGATAAGATAAAACCTTTTTGTCTTTTTCTGTGGATAAAAATATCTTCATCAATCATTTTCACAATTGCCTTTATTTTAACAAGTAATGATTTATATATTCTCTTATTAGAAATATTTAAAGTCGAATTTAAATAATCGACACGGACTTGTTCTAATTGTGTTACTTTTTTTAATTCCTCTTCAATTTTAATAGCATCTTCTATGGTTTTTAATCCATCTAATTGATATTGTTTCACAGTCTCACCCACTTCTACTTATATCATAGTCGATGACAAATTAGAAAGTCAACAAAAAAAGCAGAAAACTGCTTTTAATGATGGTTTGCACTATCTATCATATTTTTTACTTGATAATATACTTCTTCAACATTTGGTACATCATAAATATAAATTCCATAGTCCTCACGATTTGCTGTATAAAGTGCTAATGTACCACGATGAAACATAGAATCAATCCAAGATTGGTGTATTGCTACATCGCTAATCGTATCATATCTTACACTATGCATAATTCTTCTACCAAATTGTTCATGGTATTCTAAATGATCTTTATAAAAACAATATTCAATTTTTTGAAAACGTAATTTTTTCATAATTGCTTTCATGTCATACCATAAAAATACAATAATATATAATATCCAAATATAATTTGGACTATAGTATTCATTTAATAATAAAAAGTCTTGGAAATAAAAATTAATAAATGTTAAAAGTACTAAAATTAAAATAGTTTTTAAATCAGGAATTAATTCTGTCCAGATATTACATGTTGGATAAATTTTATATACAATATCATTTTCCATATATTGGCTTTTGTCTAAGAAGTCACCACAGTATGGACAATATTCAAATTTCTCGTTCACATATTCTCCACAGTTTTTACAAACCATATATAGTCCCCCCTTTTGTTTAACGGGGCATATTATAACATAAGTAACAAAAAAAGGCAAATTAACTTGCCTTTATTTGTTCGATATAACGGTTTACAGCTACATGCCAATTTGGGTTTTCCGCATATTTACTATTCATTGTTTCTGCAGTTGTTAAACCATATCGTACATAATTTCTACTCAAATTGTCGATAAAAGCTTTGATTCCTTCATCAATCGTTGCAAAGTATAAGTATCCGTTACTACCTCTCATACCTCCAACGTTATGATTTACTTGTGTTAATGTACTACAACTCCAAGCACATCCAGTTTCATGTAACATAATAGCAAGTGCTAAATATGGATCTACTCCTTGTTGTAAAGAATAACTAGCAATCAAATAACCTTTACCGGTTAGCGTTGAATTTAAATTACGTTCTATCTTTTCTGCTAATTGTTCTAAAGTCATATCATCGTATACAGTACTAACTCCAGCACCTAATTTTACTTGCTGACCTGATACGATCATCTCTTCGCTTTTCTCAATCAAACTTTCATGAGTTGTCTTGATTGAAGATGTAAATGTATTATCTTTATCAGATTCTTTTAAAGAATCCGTTTTTGGGGTTGTCCCAATGGTAGAAGCACCTAATAAGAAAATAGAAACTCCTAATCCGATAATGGCATTTACATACCGTTTTTCTTTCACAATGTTTCACCTCATCAAAAATTTTTTCGGAAAACATGTTCGATTTTAGCAAAAAAGTCGAAATATGTCAAATTGAGGTCTCATAAGAACATTGCAAAACAGTCAAAAAGCATTGAAAAAGAAGGGTTAATCCCTTCTTTCTTACTTTCTATGTGAATATTCGTAAATAATGATAAAAAGAGCAAGTCCAATTAGAATAGTAGCGATTCCAATCAATAAAAAACTAATATCATTCATTAAAAAAATACCAAGTGCAATGAGTATCATTGCTACTATAAAAAATGTTGTAATTAGGATTTTACTTCTTTTGTTCATACTAACTGCTCCTCGTATAATATATTTTGTAAGTTATTTTTGACTTACAATTTAACATCTTTA